>DASUXX010000472.1:0-12117 GCA_036377755.1 Gemmatimonadaceae bacterium | reverse complement strand
GCGCGGCCGCGCGGAATCGCGCCGTGTGCTTGCGGAGGGAGATCGAGCCGCGGCCGAATCACTTCGCGTCGCTGCAGAGGATGCTCGCGGCGCTGCAGAGGTTATGCGGGAAGCCGCCGAGTCTGTGCGTGAGGCAGCAAGAGAGCAGCGCCAGCTGCTCGAGGAAATGAGATCCACGATTCTTGCGCTCAAGGAATTGAATCCCTGACCAAGGTAGCTCGAACAAGGGTCGCTCTCAATTCGACGGTGACGGCGGCTCGAGGGCCATCGCGCTGACACGCGCGCCGAGGTTTTCCATTTGCGCTTTGCGCGTACTTTCCCACCGCGGCAGCCTGAGAGCAGTGGACACCACGGTTCCGATACCGATTGCGCCGAGAACTCCAAACGACGCAACGAGCCCGAGATCATGTGCAACACCGGTGAGCACCGCTGTCGTTTCACCGATGAGTGACGCGGCGCTCATCACGAGGCCAAGGCCAAGAATTGCAGGTGCATTGCCTTTCACGGTTCTGAACCGCACGCGATGACCGCTCTCCGCCGGCTCGAGCAGCACCTGAAGGTTTCCATTGCTCCACTGCTTGAGCGATCCCTGGCTTGTCATTGTCCCGCGCGCGTCGAACGTCTCACGGACCTCGCCGACAAAGCGCTCCCACTCTTCATCGGTGAGCTTGCGAGCAAGATGCACGGTGTGCGCGACGCCGGTTGTCATCCCGAGCAAGCGCTGCGTTGGCTTCGCTTGACTCGGGCTCAGTGAGACTGCCGCGCGCCTGATCTCATCGGCGGGAATTCCGACTTCCTCGCCAATGCTCTGCAGCTCAGCGAGCGTCATCCCCTCCGCGGCACGCGTTGTTTGCAGCGCATGTCCCGATGTTGCGCGCTCGAAAATCTGCGCGACTTCTTCATCTGTGAAACGGCGTTCCGCCATGTATCAGTCAGTAATCAGCGAGATGTAAACTGTGTCCACACGCCAGGATCTTCCTGGCCGACCCGCCAGACAGAAATACCGCGCAGGTTATAGCGTTTCTGCAATGCGAGCTTTGGCGCGAGTGCGGCAGCATCTTCGATCCAGGCGTACTCGAATACGCCATTTTGCTCCCATCGCGCTTGGGATGAACCTTGAACTGCATCCCATTGTAGCGTTGCACCCGCCTTGTTCACCAGATCATGAGCGGCCTTCCATCCGAGGCCACGTCCCCAGCTGTATCCTTTGCGCTCGGCACTCCATTCGGTTCGCCAGTGCATCGAATAGAATGCAATGCCAAGCGACAGCTGGTCTGGTCTGACGCCGCGGGATAATGCGGTGCGGATTACGCGTTCCATGTATGGCAGCCCCCCGACCGGACCGGGAGGAGTGCGCGGTGTGTGCTGGAGATAAGTCATCAGTGTGATGAATTCACCCGCATCGGCTAGGGCTTTCAAGTCATACGCACCGACGAGGTATTCCCAGAGCCATGTGTGATACTCCGATGCGTTCTGAAGATCGCCAGGATCGGGGTAAACCGCGATCGAAAGTTTCATCCCATTCGCATGGAGAGCGTCCGCAGCTTCGCGGTAAAATATCGATAACGCATCGCGGTCGCTTACGTGTATCTGCTCGAAGTCGAACTGCCAGCCCCAGTATCCGTGCAGTTTTCCGAGCGCAACCATCGAGGCAATCATTCGTGCTCGCGCCGCGGAATTGGTCACGAGCTTGTGAAACAGGTCGAGGTTCCAGCCTGGATTCACTATCAGCGGCATGACGTGAACCCTGTGCTTCTTTGCAATCGCGAGAATGGATGCGGGCACTTCGCCGGTCAGGTTTCCGTCCGCATCGACCCGATAGCTTTGCGGGCCGATTATGGAAATGCTGCCAGCGTTCTTCTCAAAGCTTGCGATTGCGTCGGGCGAGCTCGTTGCATAAAAGAGCCGTTCGCCGCCGGGTTGCTGCGAGCTCGCGACGGCCTGCGCGGTAAGCAGAGTGGGGAAGAGCAGCGCGACAGCTCGCAGCATTGCCAACTTCATTGTTGTTGTTATGCGCAGATAATGTGTGGTGCGGTCGTTGCTGACTTCGTCAATCCTTACGCGCGACAGACTCGCGGGTTTCCAGCCAGAATTTCGGTCGGATAGATCTTCTGGCTGGTTATTCGCGGCGCATCGCCGATGGGATCGAGAGCGCGCCCCATCCGGCTGCAGCATCGACTCACGTTGTTGCGATGGACAATCGTGCCAGCGGGTGCGCAATAAGCATTGAATCGCACGGCACCATTCAGTGTTCTTTCATTGAAGCTCACGCTGCGCGTCCAGCTGTACCCCGCAGCGAGATGTGCCACCGCAAGCGAAAACTCTTCGCCACAATGACCGTCATTTACGTCCTGCGGCCCTCCGCGACACGCGAACCCGTTCGGGAACCGCCAGCAGCATTCATCGTGAATCCAGCTTCCAGCGTTAATCCAGCAAACTCCGGCAACACAAAGAGCAAACGGAGTTGCGAGACCTTCTTTCGTCACTCCGCAGCGCTGACCCAAACCACCAAAGCAGAAATCGACGCGGCGGCCGCATAACAAACCATTACCTCTGAGATGGACCCCGATTACCACCGTGCCTGTTGGGCATGCATGCATTCCCATACGCATAGTGGTTGCGTCAGTGAAAGACTCCATGAGTCCGGCATGCGAGCAGGCAACGCTGTTACGGACGGGACTGACTCCGGTGACCGCATAGCCTTCACGACATGCGCGTGTCGATGACAGGTCACGATTGCCGGACAGTGTCTCGAAGACCGCCGCTGGCTCATAGGGACCGAACGAATCACTGCACAGGAGCCGATTGCCGTCGAGATCCACTCCAACGACATGCATGTTGACCGGGCAGGATCGCACGTCGTTGCGTCTCGTTCCGTAGTCGATCACTTCAGTTGCTGCTGCATCGCGCGCGATGAACGAGACCATGGCGGCGACAAGAACGATACGCGTTGCGATCACTGGTCCCTTACACCTCGAGAAGATCTCTGCCGACAATTATCTGGCCCCTGAAATTCGTCCGCGCAGCGCTGATCCACATTTCGTCTGTTATACTGCGATCATCAGCGGGAATAAGGTGGGACAGGACGAGAACCTTTGCGCCGGCAGCCTGAGCGACGCGCCCGGCGTCTTCGGCGGTTGTGTGGCTGGCGAGAATATGTTCTTTCAGCCGCGTTACGTTGGGTGTACGGGCAACGAGCTTGTCGATTGCAGGCAGATACATTGCCTCGTGCACGAGGACGTCGCATCCCTTTGAAAGGTGAATCAAGCTGTCTGAAGGGGCGGTGTCACCCGATATGACAATCGAGCGATCGGGAGTATCGAACCGATAGGCGAAAGCTGGTTTCACCAGCGGATGGGGAACCAATGCACTCGTGACCTTTACGCCACCTTCATTAAGAACAACGCCTCCCTGCGTCAGCTCATGCGCGTGGACAAGAGGCGCGAGGGGAATCTTTCGTTCGTCTTCGATGCGAATGTCGATGTCGTAGTCGTTCATCTCGAAGTACAGCTTTGTCATTTTCTCGAGTGGCGGCGGTCCCCACGTATCGATTCTTTTGTCCAGGCCCGCTATCCATGCGGAATAAATCAGGTTTCCGTAGTCGAGGTTGTGATCCGAATGATTGTGCGTGAGGAGGATATGACGCAGCTGCGTGAGCGGTATCCCTGCCGCAACCAGCTGCCGGCTTACGCCATCGCCACAATCGATCACGTACGCTATATCGTTTACGACGATGACTTGAGCGGATGCGACTCTGTCAACGCGGGCGCGCGGACCGCCGCCCGTGCCAAGCAGAATCAAGCGGGTTCGGTTCTGACCTTTTTGTGCGAGGAGCGACGACCACGCCGGTGTGGCCAGTAATCCTGCTCCTGCTGCAACGAACTCGCGTCGATTCATAAGTGTCGTCCGGTTACATCGACAGTCCTGTGTCGCCTTCGATTACCGATGTATTAAGCTGCGGACGCTCGCCACTCTTCCACAAGGCCGCAGTATGCACAACGCGATACCTGATCGGTCCGCCGTCCGGACTTTCACTCCGTGTGACGGGCCGCGGGATGCAGACAAATTCGGTGAGCATCTCATTGGGCGACAAACGGACCTTCGCGTAACCATGTCCTCCGAGATCGACGAACTCGAGATGCGGAGCGAGATCCGGGTTGGAAACGGAGCGTGCTCTCTTGAGATCAAGAGTCTTTGCATACTCGAAGCACGCTCGTACTCCGTGCCTGAGCAGCATGTTGAAAGTCCAATCCGGCCTCGTACCCTCCTTATCTACTAAAAACAGCGGTCGCAGCGGAGAATCCTTGGGAAGTCTGTGTTCATAGGATTCCATCACTCCCGGGCTTACGAGAGAACCGCCGACAAAGCTCAGTCCAACCGGCTCGAATTTACCGGGCGGAAGCTCCGCGCTCGCATATCCCGCCCAGAAACTGTGACGGTCGCCCGAAACGATGGCAAAGCCAGTGATCTTCGAATCCCGTACGACATTGTAGATCTCAGTGCGCTCCAACCATGCTGTGCCGTAATCACCGCCACCGAGATTTGCGAATGTATTCGCTGGCCACGATTCCTTCGTGAGACCCGCGGGCAAATTTTGCGGATCAGCCCGCCATTCCAGAGTGCCAAGCGAGTTCCCCCAGATTTTCCACGCCGCACCCGAGCTCTTGAGCTTGTCCTTCAGCCATGCCTTCTGCTTCACGCCGAGAATCGTTTGCGGAGGCGCGCTGCGTTGCGGGTTTGGCACGTGTGCTTCGTTGAACTTGATTTGCTCGGGAGGATCACTCCCGTTGAACGCACGGCCACCATCGAGAATCTGCATCGCCGGCTCAGGAAACATTCCGAGGAATTCATTGCCGCCGAGCTTTCCGAGAGATGGATCGCTGAATGGATCGGCGCTGCGATAGCTGTGCTGATCAGTAATGATGAGATCGAGATTCTTTCCGTAACGCAGCGCCCGGTATGCCTGCAGACTGTTGATCGCTATCAGGTTGTTCGGTTCCTGGCTCAGCCCAGCGTCGTCGAATTCTGTGAGAGGCACATTCTTCACAGCAGGTGGATCGAAGCGCTCCAGCACGCCGCTCGGCGCCGAGACACGCGCAGGGATGTATTCGAACCAAGCTTGATTCGCTGCAACCTTTACGCTTTGACCGGGCTGCTCATATGGCCCGCCCTTCACGATGCTTTGCCATCCCTGCCACGAGAATTCGTGGTTGTCCCAGATTGCAACGAACGGCCAGCGAGCGCGCGCATCCTGAAGGTCGGGATCAGCGAGATATCCTTTGTAGATGGCGCGATAGCCATCGACAGTCAGCGGTATGTGGAAGTTGCCGATCTTGTGACCGTCCGGTATGCGCGCGACCTCGTAGATAGTGCGATCGTATCGTGACTTCACTTCCTCGGGATACTGCACCACTTCGTAGATGAAATCGCCAAGATGCAGAACGAAGTCGAGTCTCTCAGCCGGCCGGGCGCGCTTATCTTCGTAAATCATCCGGCGATACGCGTTGAGCTTCCCCTCGTTGATATCCTGGCAGCTCACGAATGCAAAGTTCACTGTGCGCGGATCATTTTCGACTGGCGCAGTAATTGTGCGACCAACTCGGCTGCCATTTCCATCAGCGTCCGTGAAACGATACCAGTAAGTGCGGGCCGACTTGAGCCCGCCGATAAGAACTCGGGCAGTCCAGTCTGCGGCGCTCGCGACTGGTGCCTTGGCATGAGCAATGACTCGACGGAATGCTTCATCTTCAGCAACCTCGACGGTGAGAAGATGTCGCGTGCCTTCAGTGAACGGGCGGCGTGTCCACACGATCACGCTATGCGCATCGGGATCGCCGGATGCGACGCCTTGAGGATAAAGATCGCGCCGTTCACGCCAGTCGACGCGAGAACCTTGCGCCGGCTCTGCCCATGCGAGTGAAGCACCGATTGCAGCAGCTGATTTCACAAACGATCGGCGGTTCATCTTCATTGTATCACTCCGTCGGTATGTCGAGTAGCGTTGTCGGGGCCGGACGAAATGTCCGCTGGACAACTATTCTACGCTCGCAAGTTGTGTTGGCTTGTAAGGATTTTGCGAAGCAGCATACCGTGCAGGGAACGTGATCATTCTTTCTTCGTGCGGATTACGATCGCGTAGGTTGCACCGACAAGCGCGAGGAAAGCAAAGCCGCCGAGGCTGTGAAGCGGGTCTTCGAACAACAAGGCGGCAAGCATTGCCACGCCAAAGACGACACCAAGAACGCGTAATAGTTTGCGGTGCGACACCTGGCTACTCATCGGCAGCTTCTCCGCATCCAGTCCACTATTGTACGCGCTAATGCAACGCGACGATCTGAAAAGGAATGATCGGTTTTCCAGATTTGCGCTGTAAGAAGCGGTGCCCCTGAGGCGCCCATACTCGCTGCAAAACTATCCTGCTCAGCTCCGTTCACAGCAGCAATTAGAAGAACCGGTCGATTGCGAAGCGCACTAGCAGTTCGGTTAACATCCCAGCTTTCTGCGTTCTTTTTCATTTCAGCCACGAGCGCCGCTCCGCCTCCTTCACCTCTGTACGGCCCCCCTGGTGCAGTAAGTCCATTGTGTTCGACTGTCACCGCAGAGTCGTAAGCAGCATCATTCTGCAACCGGCGTCCTCTTGCGCCTGTGTTCACGAAGTCCAGCGCGGTTACGCAGCGCACGCGCTGATCCTGAGCGGCCGTCAACAGTGCAATCCAGCCACCCATGCTGTGCCCGATCAGGGCGATGCGCGTGGAATCGATTCCATACCGCGCCCGGGTCGTTGATGAGCTGACAAAATCGAGCGCAGCGTGCGCGTCCTCCAGCGCGTGGAGACGCGAAAACGATCCGCCACTCCCCCAGCTGCCGCGATAGTTGAAGAACAGGACTCCGTATCCCGCCCGACGCAATGCCTGTGCAACATCGAGATTGCGCTCATTGCCAGGGTTGCCGTGGAGCAACACGACAACAGGGTGTGGCCCCGGTCCAGCGGGTAGATAGAAGATGCCGTTGAGCCGTGAACCCGCACTTTGCAGCGCAAGCTCGATGAGGCGTGGGGGATTCGTGGAATCGCGCGTCACCGGATCCATAGTGAGAGGATCGTAAACGTCGCGCGACACATTGACACGACCTGTCTTGCAGCCCGTAAGTCCGAATACACCCGTGACTAGCAATCCAAGCAGGAACAATCGTGGATTCATGTGCATTCTCGTATACCGGCTAAGGAGATTTCTGCGCGGGCACCTTCACAACGATGTATTGGAAATCCTTGCTCGCGACCTTACTGATCCAGTGAGGAGTACCGGCGGGTATTACGGCGTAATCTCCTTTTTTTACATCGCGCGATTCACCGTCGTCGATTCGCGCGGCTCTGATCTCACCACCTGTGGTCTCTACGCTTCCAGCCAGCTTTCCGCCGGTTACCAGCGTTGCATTACCGTCGATTACATACCACACATCGGTCATATCGGAATGCAGCTCCGCCTTAGCGGCGGCAGTTCTCCGTATTCCGATTACCTCAGGATCGGACGAAGCAGATAGCCGCAGTGAAAAGAGTCCTCGCTGACGGCCTTCCAAAGGCGCAGTCTCGATTGCGCGCCGAAGATTTTCGGCTGAATAGAAGGTCACCGGGTTTCGGGAAGCCTGCGCCATGGTGCCTGCACCGGTTATCAGGAGCAACATGGTAAGCGATAGTTTTTTCACTTCATCCTCCATGAGCCGTGAACCGTAATCCAATACCAGCTTGTGATTCGACTACTTCACTCGCTGATAGATGCGGACGTAGTCGATGTCATGAAACTGCGGAAACGTGGTCGTTGAATCCGGATTGCCCGGCCACCCTCCTCCAACTGCGGTGTTGAGAATCAGGTAGTGAGGCGTATGCGGAACTCCCAGAACTGTCTTGTGAACGAGTGAGTCATCGACGTACCAGCGGATCTCGTTTGGTTCCCACTCGAGAACGTAAAGGTGGAAATCCTTTGAGAGATCGACAGTCGTGAGTTTTCCCGAGCTCGTTTTTCGCTCGCCCTGAAACGTCGTGTAATGCAGCGTTCCGTAGAAAACGTTAGGCTCATGGCCGAGGTATTCCATGATGTCGATCTCGCTGTACCATGGCCGGAGCTCGGGAATCTGCGTTTCGCGTTTTTCCTCGACAGCTTTTGACATGAGCTGCTCCATCGGCCAGTCTCGATTCTGAGGATAGAGCCAGTAAGCAGGCCATAGTCCTTTACCTAAAGGCATGCGTCCCCGGATCTCGAATCGTCCGTACGTCGGCGCATATCGCGCGTCGGTGCTGAGTCTTCCGCTGGTGAAATGCTGCCCACCGTAATCGCGCTGCTGGCTGCGAATTCTCAAGAATCCATTTTCCAGATACACTTCGTCGGGAACGTAGTATTGGAGCTCACCGTGCTTGCTTTGTTCGCGGGTGAGCACGTTCCACTTTTTGGGATCGAGCGTTTTGCCGCTGAACTCGTCGCTCCAGACAAGCTTCCATCCTGCGGGCGCGGCAACCTTCGACTGCGCGAGGGTCATTGAGCTGTCTCCAGCAAGCGCAACGAATAGCAGCGCAACGCTGCGCACGACTACCGGATAATTCGACATTGGATTGCTTGTCAGCTCCAGCTTGTGTCAGTGGGTGAGCACGAAGAACTGATCGGGGTGCACAGAAACTAACGCTCCTGATGTCCGATCGACACTCAATCACCCTTGACACGGGTTTAAGCAGTATGTTATATAACAATCATGCTATATAACCAACTGGTGATCGCTTGAAGGCAGCGGAACGCCTCGATCTTACATTTCTCGCTCTCGCAGACCCCACGAGGCGCGCGATTCTTTCGCGGCTGGCCACAGGCGAGGCCTCGGCGGGCGAGTTGGCAAAACCGTTCGACATCAGCCAGCCAGCGATTTCAAGGCATCTCAAGGTTCTCGAGCGAGCCGGGCTCATTTCAGTGGGGCAGGATGCTCAGCGCCGCCCGCGTCGCCTTGAAGAAAAACCAATGCGGGAAGCTGAAGCCTGGCTCGAGCGCCTTCGCAGCATATGGGAGGCGAACTATGCGCGGCTCGATGCGCTCCTCGCTGAAATGCAGTCCCCCGCCGCAGGTAAATCCAAAAAGAACGCCACACGTAAACGAACAAGGAGAAGCTCATGAATCAGCTCAGCAACCTGAAAGTTGAAACTCCATCTGACCGTGAGGTTCGAGTGATCCGGAATTTCAAGGCCCCCGCACAACTGGTCTGGGACGCTCACACAAAGCCCGAGCTGCTGAGAAAATGGATGCACGGCATGGATGGGTGGTCGCTGCCGGTTTGTGAAATGGATGTGCGTGATGGCGGTGCTTATCGCTGGCGCTGGCGCAACGACGACGACGGCCAGGAAATGGGATTCTTCGGCAAGTACATCGAGGTGGCTCCATACACGAAGCTCGTCTACGAGCAGCATTACGATCCCGGCAGCCTCGGCATACCGATGACGAGTGAGTCTGCGATAATCACGACTGAGTTCGCTGAATCGGGTGGATCCACTACGATGACAGTCACGATGCGGTTCGCATCGAAGGAAGAGCGTGACGCAGCGGTCGCAACGGGCATGACCGACGGTATGGAGCAGAGTTACCAGCGCATGGATGCTTTGCTGGCCGGATGAACTAGCGAATAACGCGACAGATCTCTTCGCGGCTTTCGATCCGCTTCATGCTTCAGGTCAATGATGTAACTCCAGGGTCGCACCGCCGAGTTTGACCCATCGGTCTTCGTCGATGTATGGTGTTTCATCGAGGCGAATCCACTTCGTCACGTGCGCGGAGGCGTAGCCGAAGTGAAAATGAAGCGCTGCAAATTTTGTTAGAGGAGCCTCGAAGCTGAGCCAGTTGACCTGAGCTTTTTCCATCCTGTTCCGCCGTGCGTCCTTGTATCGGCTTACCGCTGCGTTCAATCCAAATCCTTCTGCACTGCGTATCCCTGTCTGGACATACGGCATGCGCCGCCCATCCGAAAATTCACCCATGAACCCCGCACCTGCAGATACAGGTCTTAGCCATTTGCGAGGTGCCTGAACAAAAAGATCCAGTGCCACGGCATCGATAGTTGGGCCCTGAAGGCCAAACCGGAAAGACGGGCGTGAATCGCTTTTGGCGCGGACACCGTACGCGACGTTCACGATCGCTGCACCGATGTAAAATGGGCCGGGGTCGTCGCCGTTTTCGTACGTTGGGCCGTCGCCGATCGCGGCACTTGCTCCGCCCGAGAATCCGGGATGCACGTCAGGCCCGTGTGTGATAATTGGTGCGCATCCGGTGATGAGCAGGACGGGCACGACAGCCGCGGCGGCCAAAGGAAGACGCACTAGTAATCAGGCTGACTCAAAGGGAGCACCAGCAGGATGATCGCCGCACCGAACAGAGGTTACTGCAGCCTTCATCGTTTCCTAGAGGATAGCGAAGCGGTTGGACGTGCCAGCGCACATAAGAGCGCTATGCCCGCAACTAATCCAAGCGCCCAGATGGCAAAATCCATTGAATACCATCGTGCGGCCCGGGCCTGCAGCTCTGGATCAACGACATCGCGATATCCCACAGCGATCATCTGTGCGTACATAGGCTCGACATAGACGCCGGCAACAACTCCGCTTACAAGAAACAGGGCGAATGCGCCAACTATGAGCGTGCGACGGTTTGTCTTCCAATTGCCGATGAGTGCAATTATGAAGAGCAGGGCAGTGATCGGCGGAACGATATTCCAGAACGCGCTGCTGTCGTAGCGATACGGTCCTTCAAGGATTGCAAAGGATCGTGGTGGCGCTGATTGCACGACACGCGCGATAATCGAAACGGCGAACAGCTGCGCCCCGACCTGGATAAAGCAGCTTACGATCAACGCGATCAGTGTAATGTCCGGAAGCCAGCGACGTGTCACGGAAATGTGTCCATGGATTTCAGCGTTCGAATCCGGATAAGGTGATGATCATCGTGTTCGGCGTAAAACTGCGCGCAGTCGACAAGCCGCATCGGTACTTGCAGGCGTTCATGAAAAGCCGAAGCGCGCTGAAGCTCGGGTGATGCGTGTACGAGCGCATCGATGAGACGTGACCGTCGCTCCCTGAATTCATTCATCGTTTCCGCGACTGGACGGTGTTGATGCCTTTTGGCCAACTCCTGAAATCGAGCGCCCACAGCAGCAGAATATGTCTTCTTTCCTTGCCTCAAGTCTTCGAGTCTTTCCTGCCAGAGCTCCTCGACGTCGGAGAGGTGCCCGATGTTCTGCGCGATCGACCACTTCCCATCGAATTGGCGATGCGCGTGGTCGTCATTCAATCCAACGAGAAGATCGTCCAGTCGAGGGAGCACACCGCGAAGTCGTTCAATGAAATCGGCGAGCATCCACAGCGGATGACCAAACAGGAATTTCCGCTGTGCCCATGTTGGACGCTCCATCTCCAAGTCGACTTGAACCGAATTGCGATCAGATTGCATACGGGTCGCTTACGCTGTGCGCACCATCAAGAATGCAGCCGAGAAGCGCGGCGAGCCAGTCGTATCGAGTGAACGGCCCGTGTCTGAGAGAGCGCCCGCTTGCGCTGCCATGGAAAAGTCAATCACCCATGCGCGACAACAAGCAGGCGCTTTCGTGAGCCGGAGATTGCTTATCTTCGCTCGGCTACATACAAGTCGAAGCTCACCCCGTTGCGATTCGAGCCGAAATACAACCGCTTACCATCACGCGACAATGAAGCACGCGTTTCACCCAATGCTGAGTTGATTGCGGTTCCACCGCCACCGGCGAAACGTACGGGTGCAGACCACGCGGCGTTCACATTATCCCTGTACGAGTACCAGATGTCAGCGCCTGTGGAAGTCGGACGATCGCTGTCGAACACGATCTCCCGGCCGTCCACGCTGACGTTCGGCCGGAACGTATTGTATCCCGCTGCATTCAGGTCCGAGACCGCAGTCGGGGCCTGCCATTCTCTATCGGATCCGCGCGCGCTGACATAGATCTCGTGTTTTCCGCCGGAGCCACGGCCGCTCGAGAAGAAGAGCATCCCTCCGCCCGCCGCTACATATGAAGGCGCGAACTCACTCGCCGCGCTGTTGACTACGCAGCTCAGGTGCTGCGGCGCGG
>DASUXX010000471.1:0-2391 GCA_036377755.1 Gemmatimonadaceae bacterium | reverse complement strand
CTCGAGCTCGACGCGAAATCGTTTCCTGCGATCGGCCTCGGAGAGGATCTTCGAATCGATTCGCCCAACATCACGGGAGGTGCACTCGCACACGACGGCCGCGTAATTCACCTCGCTGCATTCCAGACTGCACTGCCGCAGCCCGCACCGGGACCCTCCGGGGACGAAGATGCAACGCGTCCCATGGTCATTCGCAAGGGACACATTCTTCTTCGCGGCGGTCACGGACGTCTTGCGATTCTCGACACCGGCTCACCTGTGAGCATTGGTCGCGGTGAGGAGTATCGTGTCGCTGGAAAGGTTTTCAATCCATCGAACGCAATGCAGTCAGTGCTCGATGCTGCAGGAACTCACATCGGACGTCGTGTTGACTGGCTCTTCGGCCATGATTTCTTCGCTGCCAATCGCGTGATCATCGACTGGCCTGCGCGACGAGCTCGAATCCTGAACCCGAACGAAGCAACTCCGCGTGGAATGGCAATTCCCATCGAGCTCGTGATGGGAGTTCCGGCTGTTAGCGGACGATCGAGTCGCGGACGAGTGCGCGCAATCATCGACAGCGGTGCCTCACTGTCTTACGTACCTGCCGACGTCGTGCAGGGTCTCACTCCGGTTGATAAGCGAAGCGATTTCTATCCTGGATTTGGCGAGTTCGAGACCGATGTGTGGCGAGTACGCACTGAGATCGGCGGGCGCGCGATTACGATTCACGCAGGCATTCTTCCACCAATGCTTCAGATGATGTTTGGCCTCGTACTCGGCACCGATGGGTGGATTGTCGGTAGCGACTTCTTCAGGAACAGGGTAATGGTCATCGATTATCAGAATGGCAGGATCGTCGACATTACGGACAACTGATCACTGTTGAGCGTTGCTTCTCGCGCGCGCGTACACCTGTACGCGCGCGCATTTCATAGGGCAGCTGAACCGCTGTCTCGCCCGCGCTGTCGCTTTCTCAGGGCCTGTCTTCTTTCATCTCTCCCGGCGTCATCGCAACCCGAGGGAATGCGCGCAGGACGGCTTTGTCTGACGTAATCAGCGACACACCCAACGACATTGCCAGCGCAACGTATTCGCAGTCATAGCTCGAACATCCCGACTTATCAGCCAGGGACAGAACTTCACGCGACACAACCGGCGCTTCACGGTCGCCCACAAGGGCCTCGGCGCGCTCCATCGCCAGAGACGCCTGGGCGACCGACAATTTGCCCCCGCGAACATAATGGCTCAGAACGCTTCGCATCTCACTCGCCCATAACGGCGGCACAACCCACACAGAGTCACTTTCAAAAACTGCTTCGGCTCGGGCAGTGTGCTCGCCCGGGAGAATCAGGTAAGCGATGACATTAACGTCAACGACAATCATGCCCGACCGCGTCTTCGCGCCTTGTCCAGCACGGCGTCCGTAACGAATACCTGATCGAGTCTCCGCCTTGCAGCTCGCAACTCCGCCAGAATATCCTGGGGATCCTGCGCCGGTCCAGCCGATACGGCGCGCTCAACCGCAAGGATAGCCTCGCTGTTAATGCTCCGCCGATGCTCTGCCGCGAGCTCCTTTAGCCGTTTGTACAATGGGTCGGGCAGGTTCTTTATTGTCAGGGTAGCCATCGGCTGGTATTGGATGCGTTATGCATCCAATATGCATCCACTACCTTGGAGACTTCAAGATGGCCATCCGGCTACCATTCATATCACAAGATTCCGCACCCTGCCATCGGTTTAAGGTCGGCCCGCGAGTGTGAGGGGAGGAGAGCTGACCTCCTTCAACCCCAGCCTCCTGAGCTCCGCATTGAGCTTCGCCAGATCTTCCCGCTCCACCTTCGCAAGCCGATCCGTCTCCACCTTCAATTCCGTCGACAGATCGTTGAAGATCGGCCGAGCAGCACCGATCGGCTTCCCCTCACCTCTTGACACAGTCGCCAACAAAGTTGCGAGTCGATTGTTCACCTTGATCGGGAAGTTCAACGGATCCTGTCCACTCTGGTTGCGTACCTGATAAATCGATTCCTCCACTTCGCTCAAGTGCTTCACCAGTGAATCCGCAGCGATCTTCAATGCAGGATCCGATGACTGCTTCAATCTCTCTTCCGTCTGTTTCTTGTAATCGCGGATTTTGATCACCGCATTGTTGGCCTCGCTCACTTTGTCCCGTATCGCAATCGCGAGATCGAACTGCTCACGCAGATCCGCGAGCGTGACGTCCTTCAGTAATGGATTAGCCCGTATCGTCACCGGCTGCATGAATGTCTTTCCATCCACGGTCAACCGAACCGTGTAAGATCCGGGCAATGCGACAGGACCATTCGTTGTCGCACCCCAGAGAATCATGCCGGGAAATGTCTTCGCCGGTTCATAGCGAAGATCCCACGCCTGCATATTGATGCCCGCATT
>DASUXX010000470.1:0-5087 GCA_036377755.1 Gemmatimonadaceae bacterium | reverse complement strand
GATTCGGATGGGCTCATCGCGCCGATAGTCGTTGCTGCCTGCGTCGCGTCAAAACCCGCCGCTCGTAATCTTGCAATCAATCCGCGCGGATCGTTGACGCGCACTGCAAACAGCCAGTGTGTGCGCGCGGGTTGTGCGTGGCCGAGTACTTCGGCGACGAGCGACAGCTCATGGGCGAGCAGCTCGCCTCGCTCCTTCCGCCTCTCGAGATGTGTGCGATCGAATGTCTCGAGACGTCTTCGGAGCAGGGCAACGTGGCTGCCGGATGGACGCTGTCTCAACAGGCGAAGCAGCTCATCGCACGACGCCGCGCGAAATCCCTTGACCGTGCTGCTGATGAAGCCGTCGAGCCCGCGCTCTGTTATTGACGCAATGCCTGCGACGGCGCTGTAGAACGCCGGCGACCGAAAGCCCTGTACGGCAAGATACTTCCTCGCCTTTCGCACGAGATGTCGTGGATCCTGGAATGCCCACCGCGACTGGATCTCACGCATACGATCCAGGATATCGCGATTGCGAACGATGGTGACCGCCGTGCCGAGTGCGGTGGAGGTCTTGATCGAGCCAAAGCTGTGGAAGCTCGCGAGCACCTGCTCGCTTCCCCATGCGTCGGGACCAGTGAATGCCTGGGCTCTGTCTTCGACAACCGGCACGCCATGCGAACGCGCGATGCGGACGTACGGTGTAATGTCGAACGCTCCGCCAAGCAGGTGCGCGATGACCACGAGACGTGTTTTATCCGAGAATGCACGTGCGTACGACTCGATGCATGGCGCCATGGTCGACGCATGAAGATCGGCCGGCACGACTAGAAGTCCGTGCGCCTCTGCAATGCGCTTCATGTCCGGTATGGTTACGGCAGACATGACTACTTCCGAGCCTTCAGGAAGATCGAGTGCGCTGAGCAGCAGGTCCCACGCGGAGCGAACGGACAGCGTGATCAGAGCATGGGGATCGATATCGTGCTCGAGCTCGTCGGTTTCTTTCTGCGGATTGACGCTTTTGAATGACCCGGACGCTGCGAGGACGAGGTCGCGCGTGGCTATGTCGAGAAAATGTCGCGGATAGAGGGACATCATCACAGCTCCACCGTAAATGGAGGCAGAATGATGTCGCTTTACGGCCGCAAGACGAATACGTCAGATGACGTAGCTGTCGCTCATACTCGAAGGAGTCGGGCTAACGAGGTTCTCTCGTCGTCCCAGTCTTTCCGCGGCTCAGCAGCAAGCCTGGCAAACATCCAGAGCTTGACTCTCTCGTAGTCTACCTCGAGCAGGCTGGCGACCCGGCGAATCGTATCGAGCGGGTCACTTCGCATTCGATCACGGCAGTTGAGAAGGTGCTGCGTTGCATCGTACGCGCGATCGCCGATGAAAGGTTTGGGGTCTATCACGAGCCACGGGGACCGCTCTGCCCGCAGGACGTTGCCGGCATGCAGGTCGGTGGCGAGAAGCGTCCGCGCAAATGAGCTGTTCGCGAGCTCACGGAACGCTGCGATTCCGTCTTCGACAAGGGCGCGGTCGAACCATCGAGCTTCAGCGCTTTGAGTCTCGACTATCCAGTGATCGACCATGATCGAAAGCGGACGGAACGGATGCGGCGGAAGCGGCGTTTTCCAGAAACGCTTCAATAATCCTGCGATTACCACGTCCTGATCGGGTTGAAAAATCTCACGCAGCGAATTTCCAGGCTCGCATCGCTCGAGCAGCATTGCGTTGAGCTTGATATCGCTGTCGATAAGCAGAACTGTGGGATCACCGCGCAGAAGCGCGAGCGCGTGGATCTCATTCTCGGCCTCCATGTGCGGAAAGCCGATTTTGAGAACCGCGTGCGTTCCGTCAGCGCATACGCAGGGTGCAACCCACGATGCAGGAGTTTCATCGCGCGGGAACGGATCATACACGCGGAGCGACCATCGCGAAGTAAGCTCCGCGACGGTCCCTTCTATTTCGCGAGGGTCAGGCTGAGACGGCAGATGCAGGTATGGCCGGAGTGGCGTCTGGTGCGGGGAACGCGAGACGTCGTGAGAACTCGCGTCTCAACAATAGTACACTGACAATAAGCTGCACGAATACAGCAAAGACCGAGAGGTACCACACCTGAGTGAGACTGAAGCCGGGCATTCTTGCAATGATCAACACAGGAATGGCAACGAGAATGATTCTGAGACTCGATGTTATCAGCGATGGAATAGTGTTTCCCATTGCCTGAAACATGCTGGCGTTTACAAAAATCAATCCCGATGCGAGGAAGTTGTACGAGATGATCGTCAGGTATTCAGCGCCTGTGTCGATCGCTGCGGGATCATTGGAGAAAACGCTGACCATCTGGCGCGGCAGGAGGTGACAGAGGATGGTGAGCACGAACATTATTGCGCACCCGATGGCTGCCCCGTGCTTGTAGGTATCGATTACTCTCTCACGCTGGCGCGCGCCGAAATTCTGTCCGGCCACCGGGGCAACAGAAAATCCAAGTGCAACAGAGGGCATGAACAACGCCTGAATCACTCGGCCGCCAATTCCGAATCCTGCCTGTGCTGCCGCACCGAACGGCCTGGCGACGGAGTAGACGATCGCGATGTACACCGCCATCAGGATGAACTCCACGCCTGAGGGCACTCCGATAGCGATCATGCGCTTCCACGCGGCGAACTTCGGCTTCCAGTCGGCGACGATGAAATGCAGGAAGGAATCCCCGCGGAAATAGCGCGTCATCCACACGATGCCGACGATGATTGCAACGAGCGATGAGATCGCCGCGCCGGCAACACCGAACGGGCGTCCAGTGCCCCAGCCGAAAATCAGAAACGGCGCCAGGATCATGTTGAGGACGACGGTTGCACTCGAGACGATCATCGTCGGCTTGAAATTCCCGACCCCGCGGAGCGCTGCTCCCATCGATACGAGAAGGAATTGAAGGGCCATCGCCGGAATGAACCACAGCAGGTACGATGCGGCGAGACGCGCAGTCTCTGCATCTGCACTTTGCGCTCTGGTAAATGGCACGCGCGCAACCAGCGCGATGATGAGGAACGCGACTCCAACCAGTGTTGCAAGAACCTGAGACTGGTTGAACATCATGTTCGCGGCATCGTGATCTTTGCGGCCGACCGCGTGCGACACCAGCGTAGTCGTACCGACGCCGAGCATTTGTGTCAGCGCCAATACTATAAAGGTGAGGTTTCCTGCGATGCCGACTGCAGCGACTGCATCGGTGCCGAGGCGACCGACCCAGTAGAGGTCGATGAGGAAGTACAGGGTCTGGAAGACCATCGTCACGAGCATGAAGCTCGTGGTTTTTAGGAGGTGGCGCGTTACGCTGCCAGTGGTAAGATCCTGCATGCGTTCAGATACAATCCCGCAGTCACATAATCAAGCCTGAGTTTATCAATGGGACGGTACCTGAGGCGGTAATTCGTAATGGGTTTTTTGAGGTAGTGTGTATCGGGTCATGTTGTCATAGGTTGAGGGTTACCCCCGACCCCAGACACATGACCCGATACACACTACCTTAGAAACCCATAACCCTTTGGCCGCTGACTACCGCCCAATCCACCACGTCCCCTTGATTACGAAGACATTCTCCGGCTGCGTATTCCATAGAGCATCGAAGTCGCGGCCGAGCTCGAATGACCCATTGCCTACGAAGCCGAAACGGCTCTGCTGCCACACCAGGAACAGTGCGGATCCGGGGCGATACTCCCAGCGGAGCACAGCATTGCCGCGCAGCGAGCGCTGATTGAAGTCGCGATCCCCGAATGTGAACGCTGCAGCAGGACCGGCTCCATCTGGGTCGACAGTATAACGACCGGTGTCGGCATTACGCGTGATCGTTCCCTTGTCCTTTCCGTAAATGTCGAAGTCGAACGTGCGCGGCTTCGAAAACTCCTTGTAGTCGATAAAGTCACCCGACGCGATGAGCGGCTGCGCGAACACCTGGAGTGAAAGCGTAGGAGTGAAAGTCCAGTCAACTCGCGTAACCATCGCGAGCGTACGCTGGTCGAGAGTCGAGAAGACGTAGCGGTTGCCGTAAGTGTTCGTCGCCTCGGCATCCGTAATTCGCGTGACGAACTGCGCCATTGCGTGCGTGCGATTCCACGTTGGCTGCAAGGAAATTCGAAGAGCCGTCGTCGGGCGCAGGGTTGCGTAAGGCTGAACGTTCACACCGCGGCCACCGGCATTGTTGTAGGAATACGAGGTGTAGAAACCGAACGTGTAACGCTTCCGGCGGTCAGAGTCGATCTGCAGCTGTGCTCCGCCACCTTCTGTGAGCTTCGCCATCGGTCCACCGCGAGTGAGACCAGGATCGTAGACCGGCGGACGCCAGTCGAAGCGCACGAAATATTGCCAGAAATTCCGGAACTCTCCGGCGCTGATCGATCCAACACCCATGAACGTCGGATCACCGTCGTAATTCCACGTTGGATTCCAGAATAGATACTCTGCCCAGTTACGCAGGTACTTGCCCGGTTTGTTTTCGCTGTACGCAATGAGCGGTGCGATTCCGCGCATGTCTGTCGATCCAAGGAACCCAGCTTCATTCATCTCGAAGCCGGGATTGTAATCCTGATAGGTGACAGTTCCGGTCCAGTGCAATCCTGAAGTTTTTGCAAGAGTCATCTCGTGCACGTAACCAGTGAGAGAAGTCTTGTCAGGATCGAACCGGTAACTCTCCTTGTCGGGCCGTTGATAGTATCTCGCCGGCGCGAGCTGAAGCGCTGCAATCGACTCCTTGCTGCCGACATTGTGAGTCACGACGAAGTTGCCGTCGAAAGCCCACGTGCGATTAGACCATGAGTGCTGCCAGTCGACACCGCCGACATATGCTGCGCTTCTGAACAGTGGCTCGAGCGCTTCATCCTCGAGATCACGGTTCACTGCGGTCACGCCGATTCCGACCGTGCTGTTTCCCTGTCGAAGATCGCGCTTCACGCGTCCAATGAAATAGTTCGCTCGCGGCTCGACGATGGCGGTGTGATCCTCTCCACTGATGTCGCGATAGCGTGCTTCTTCTTTTGTCGTCACGGCGTCGAGAATTCCGACAGACCATCCGCCGCGTGAGCGGCCAGTCAGCTTCGTTGCTGCTGC
>DASUXX010000469.1:0-3640 GCA_036377755.1 Gemmatimonadaceae bacterium | reverse complement strand
GACCAGAACAGTGAGTACCCGGTCGACCACAGAATAGATAATCCTGTAATCGCCTGTCTTGATTCTGTAGAGGTCGTCCTCACCTGACAATTTGACTGCACCGTGCGGACGGGGATCGGCCGCAAGCAAATCGATGGCGTGAGCAATCCGCACCTGAACAGGACGCTCGAGTTTCCTCAGTGAACGCAGCGCCGCTGGGGCGAGCTCCACGTTGTAGATGGGCCGAGTCACATGAGTGACGGACGCGTTCTAAAGGCCCAGCTCCTTTTTCACTTTGTTCCAGTTCGCACGAGGGCCCTTTTCCTTGAGAGCGGCACGCGCCTCTTCGAGATCCATCCGATTCTCCAGCTCCTCGAGAAGCTCAAGATCGGAAATGGGCACGATCGCAGCGACATCCTTTCCGTGCCGATGCAACAACACTCTTTCTCCGCCAAACGCAACCTGATTCACTACTTCGGAGAACTGAAGGCGGGCTTCACTCGCGGCCAGTCGAGCCATTTGTACCACCTGTATATTTTGTACAAATATATCAAACTAAGGAATAACTCACAACCAGCCGAGGCTGGTGTCGCAGGTGCTCTTACCGTTCATCCAGTCACGCCTCTGCTGAGGCAGAAAGCTCGCGAATGCTGGATACTGCCCGCATACTATAGAGTAGTGACGGCGGCTGCAGTCGTTTCACACGGCGGGCATTTGGAAAAAGAGCTTTACTCCGCAGTTTATGATGAGCTCAAACGGATAGCGCACCGGCACCTGCGCGAAGTCGGCGCGAGTGACACGCTGTGCACAACCGAGCTTGTTCATGAGGCGTTCCTCAAGCTCGCACCCGCATCCGAAGATCACTGGGAGAACCGCGGCCACTTCTTTGGCGCCGCGTCGCGCGCAATGCGGCAGGTGCTCGTTGACTTCGCGCGCAAAAGACAGGCAGAAAAACGGGGCGGCATGCAGGAGCGTGTGACATTGCAAAGCTCACATGCTGCATTGGATCTCGAGCTCGACCAGATACTTGCACTCGATGCTGCGCTCGACCGGCTGAACTCCGTTGACCCGCGACTTCTCCAAGTGGTCGAGCTGAGATTCTTTGCCGGTTTGTCCGAAGAGGAAATTGCCGGGCTGCTCAATGTCACAACCCGTACGGTCGAGCGCGACTGGGTGAAAGCGCGACTCTTTCTACTCCAGGAGCTCGAGCCCGAGGAACGGCAACACTAGGCCGCGTATGGACAGTCGCCGATGGCAGCAGATTCAGGAAGTTCTAGACGTCGCGCTGGAGACAGATCGCGCACGATGGCCTGCCTTGCTCGACGAACGCTGCGGCGACGATGACGCATTGAAACACGAAGTCGAAGCACTTCTATCGCGGCTCGATACGGCTAAGAAATTTCTCGACTCTCCTCCCTCAGCAGCCGCAGCTGCACTCGTCGCCGAGAGCATCGAGAAAGAGGCTGATCAAAATTCTGGACGACGTGTTGGTCCTTATCAGATCGTGCGCGAGATCGGGCATGGCGGAATGTCACGCGTGTATCTCGCAGACCGCGCCGACGGCGGATTCGAGCAGCACGTCACCGTCAAGCTTCTCCGCGCAGGAATGGACTCGCCAGCTGACATCGAGCGGTTTCGACTCGAGCGCCAGATTCTCGCAAGACTCAATCATCCCAACGTTGCAAGACTACTCGACGGAGGAGTAACCGGGGACGGTATTCCATATCTCGTGATGGAATACGTCGAAGGTGAGACAATCGATCGTTACTGCGTGCGGCAGAACCTGGGAATAAAAGAGCGCCTCGCACTCTTTCTCACGATACTCGACGCAACACAATACGCTCATCGCAATCTTGTCATTCATCGCGATCTAAAACCTGCGAACATTCTCGTCACTGCTGACGGAGCAGTAAAGCTTCTCGACTTCGGTCTCGCCAAGATGCTCGAGCAGGATCCGCTGTCAGCCGATCCAGTGACTCAAACCGCTCAGCGATGGATGACACCGGAATACGCCGCTCCCGAACAAATTCGCGGCGAGCCTGCTTCAACACTCACCGACGTGTATCAGCTCGGTGTAGTTCTCTTCGAGCTGCTTACAGGATCTCTTCCATTCGGGCGGCGCGGGCGCAGTGCGTACGAGCTCGAGCGTGCAATACTGAACGACGACCCGCGTGCGCCTTCATTGAGCGGCGACCTGGATGCAATCATCCTCAAGGCCCTGCAAAAAGAGCCCGAGAACCGGTACGCATCAGTCGATGCATTCGCCGATGATATTCGAAGGCATCTCTCTTCACATCCTGTCCAGGCTCGGGCGCCGAGCGCGATTTATCGTGCGCAACGCTATCTCCGCCGGCATCGCATTGAAACCTTTGCGGCTGCAGGAATCGCTCTCACTCTCATCATTGGCTCAGTGATTTCACTCACTGCCGCCCGGCGCGCAGTGACGGCTCGTCAACATGCCGAGGCAGCGTCGAGTGAATCAGAGGCCGTTACGTCATTCCTGCTGAATCTCTTCGAGGCCAACGCACCGGACGAGCCGCGCACCGATTCAATCACCGCGCGCGAGCTGTTGCGTCGTGGCGTCAAGCGAGCCGAGCTGCTGGGAAGCCAGCCAGATGTGCAGGCGCGACTGTTCGAGACAACGGGTCGCATCGATCAGCGCCTTGGCCGCTATGCTGAAGGGCAGGCGTTAATAGAGCGCGCACTTACTGTGCGACGCAAAGCGCACGGCACGCTGTCGCCCGATGTTGCAAATACTCTTCTTGCAGTGTCCGAAGGTCTCCTCAAGCTCGGCCGCATGCCGGCTGCAGATTCAGCAGCGCATGAGGCACTTGCAATTCAGAAGCGCATTCTCAAACCCGATGATCCTGCGATTGCCGCAACGCTGGATCAGCTTTCGATAGTTGCCATCTATCGGGGAGACCTGCCTTCTGCAGTTGCTCATGCCCGCAACAGTCTCGACATGCGGCAGCGCGCACTTGGTGTGAACGACACACTGACAGCTCTCAGTCATCTCAGCTATGGATCATTGCTGTTTCGCACTGGGCACGCGGACAGCGCGGAGCGTGAGTATCGCAAGGCTCTCGCGATTTACGAGAATGCGCACGGTGAGAACCACGCGCAGGTTGCTCAGAGTCTATTGCAGATCGCCTATATCATCGACGAAGATGACAAACGGTGGCCCCAGGCGGAGCCGCTCTATCGGCGCGCCCTCGCAATAAGACGACGGGTTTATGGTGATCAGAACCTGTGGGTTGCAAACGCAGTTCACGATCTCAGCGAATACCTGTCAAAGCGCGGGGATCAGCAACAGGCGATTCAGCTCGCGCGTGAATACGTAAACATCACGGAGCGTGCATACGGGAGCGAACATTCGGCGACAGCATTCGCGATAAGCCGACTGGCTGCAATACTCTTTCGTGCGAACCAGCTCGATGAAGCAGAAGATCTGTTCGGGAAGTCAATCGCAATGGAACGCCGACTGCGCGGACCTGATCACACTAACGTAGCAGGGCAGGAGGTCGAGTTCTCGCGCCTGCTCATTGCGCTGAAGAAATTGGACAGGGCTGACGCAATGCTCGAGGATGCCGTACGGATTCGCGAAAAAATCGGAGGGCCAAGGAACGCGAGCACGGCAACTGCCCGTGGATTGCGCGGCGTG
>DASUXX010000468.1:0-6018 GCA_036377755.1 Gemmatimonadaceae bacterium | reverse complement strand
ATCAACACGTTCATGCTCGCGCGTGACCGTGCGCTCGTTGAATTCGTAAAGAAAGTGTCGGAAATCAGCCGCGGCAAAGCGTACTTCACGAATACGATGACGCTTGGACAATTCATCCTGATGGATTTCCTCCGAAAGAAGACACGCAAAGTCTCTTGAAAAAAATTCTATCGCTTGCAGCGCTTGCGTTTGCGGCCTGCACACCGCGCGTCAGCACCGCGCCGGAGCCTGCTCCGTATGATTTCCTCATCATCAATGGCCGGATTGTCGATGGAACGGGCAATCCATGGTATCGCGGCGCTGTCGGAGTAAAAGGCGATCGCATCACGTACGTCGGCCCGACGCTGCCAGGATTGAAATCGAAGTACGTGATCGACGCGAAGGACCAGGTGGTCGCGCCGGGTTTCATCGACATGCTCGGTCATTCAGAAGATGTTCTGCTTCGCCGCCCGCAGGCTGTTTCCAAGATCACGCAAGGAATTACAAGCGAGATCACCGGTGAAGTGAGCTCCGCCTGGCCGCAGCGCTCACTCGGTGACACGCGCAAGCCGGACTGGAATTCGCTTGGCGAATATTTCAACGAGCTCGATCGTCGCGGCGCGGCAATCAATCTCGGTACGTACGTTGGAACGAGCTCGGTGCGCAACGCCGTGATGGGCAACGTCAATCGCACGCCGACTGCCGATGAGATCAAGCAGATGGGTGCGCTCATCGATTCGGCAATGCGTGACGGAGCGTTCGGACTCGGAACGGGACTCATCTATCAGCCCAGCGCGTATTTCACGACTGATGAGCTGATCGCTCTCACGAAGTATGTAGTTCCCTATCGCGGTGGGTATGCAGCGCATATCCGAAGCGAAGGAGCTGGTTTGCTCACTGCGATCCGCGAGACGATACGCATCGCATCCGAGGCAGGGACGTGGGCGGAGATAAGGCACATCAAGTCGCGGTCAGCTGCGCAGATGACCGATGCGCTCAGAATCATCGACTCGGCTAGAGCTGCTGGAATCGACATTACCGCCGATCAATATCCGTACATCGCCAGCGGCACCGGTCTCTCAGCGATGCTCAACCTGTGGGTCCTGGAAGGCGGCGCCGATTCAATGGTTGTACGGCTGCGTGATTCGACGGTGAGAGCGCGGCTGAAGAAGGAGCTGGCGGAAGATTCAGCAGCGGGAATCAGAACGGCGGCGAATACAATGGTGAACTCGGTGACGGTCGATTCATTGAAGAAGTATCAGGGAAAACGACTTCCCGAAGTGGCGCAGATGATGGGAGGAGGGCGCGATGGGTACGATGCAGCGTTCGATCTTCTCATGCGCGATCGCGGCAGAACGAGCGCGATCTACTTCTCGTTCAACGAAGACGCCCTCAGACTCGCGATGCAGAAGCCATGGGTTGCAGTCGGGCAGGATGCCGGAGCAGTGAGCCCCGATTCACTCGGCAGGTGGGGCGAGCGCGGGCATCCGCGCGGATTTGGAACGTTCCCGCGCATCCTTGGACGCTACGTTCGGCAGGATTCGGTGATCACGCTGGAGTTTGCGATCAGAAAGATGACGTCGCTTGCAGCTCAGAGAGTTGGATTGACTGATCGTGGATTGCTGCGGCCTGGCATGTACGCGGACATCACGGTGTTCGATCCGAATACTATCATCGATAATTCGACTTTCGAGAACCCGCAGCAGCTCGCGACGGGGATCACTCACGTATTTGTGAATGGTGTTGCTGTGCTGACCGATGGGAAGCCGACCGGTGCTCTGCCTGGCCGAGCGCTGCGGGGACCATCGTACAGGCATCGATGAACATGGTTCAGGGTAATGGGTTATTCACGGTTATGAGGTACGGGGTCATGAAGTCGCCGGTTTTGGGTGACCCGTTACTCATGACCTCACAACCCTCGACCTCACTACCATAAGCAACCCACAACCACTATGGTTGCTGGCTCCGAAACGCTGAACACGATAGCTTTTCCCGCCCGGATTCGGAGAGCCGTAAAACCAAATGCTGGACAAGCTGACGCAGGCGCTGGAGAAGAAATATCGGATCATCCGTGAGCTCGGCCGCGGTGGGATGGCAACCGTCTACCTTGCCGAAGATCTGCGCCATGGACGTGATGTAGCGATAAAGGTCCTGCATCCTGATCTCTCATCTGCACTCGGACCCGACCGGTTCCTGCGCGAAATCCGGCTCGCTGCACGGCTCAATCATCCGCACATCCTTCCGCTCTTTGATTCGGGTGAGGCCGACGGGTTTCTCTATTATGTAATGCCCTACGTCGAGGGCGAGTCACTTCGCGACCTGATGAATCGCGAAGGCCGGCTGCCCATCGATCAGGCCTGTCATATCGCGCGATCTGTCGCTGGCGCGCTCGATTACGCCAACAGGAACAAGATCGTTCATCGGGACATCAAGCCCGAGAACATCATGATCAACGAAGGCGAAGCGATGGTGATGGATTTTGGAATTGCGAAAGCGCTCACCGCCGCCAGCAATGACACACTGACACAGATCGGAATGGTCGTTGGAACTCCTGCCTATGTCAGTCCGGAGCAGGCGGCAGGCGAGCTCGAGATCGACGGGAGAAGCGATCAATACAGCCTTGGCTGTGTTGTATATGAGATGCTGAGCGGTGAGAGGCCATTCAGCGGTCCGACTGCACAGGCGATTCTCACCAAGCGCTTCACCGAGCCGGTGCCGAGCCTTCGCAAGAAAGTGAAGGAAGTGCCTGAAGAGACTGATGCCGCAGTCTCGAAAGCGATGTCTCAGGATGCTGCGAAGCGATTCGGCACGTCAGGTGAGTTCGCAAAGGCAATGGTTCCGATGACCGTCACGACCCCGACTGCGACAGTTGTGCCCGAGGGGGCCCAGGCGGTGAAATCCATCGCGGTGCTGCCATTCACGAACACGAGCGCCGATCCGGAGAATGAATACTTCACGGACGGAATGGCAGAAGAGATCATCAACGCGCTCTCCAAGATCAAATCACTTGGAGTGGCATCGCGAACGTCGACGTTCGCATTCAAGGGAACGACTCAGGACATTCGGGAAATCGGAAAGAAGCTCGAGGTCTCTACTGTTCTCGAGGGCGGCGTGCGGAGGATGGGAAACAAGATTCGAGTGAGCGCGCAGCTCATCAACGTGTCTAACGGTCTGCAATTGTGGTCTGACCGGTACGATCGCGAGATGGAAGACGTATTTGCGATTCAGGATGAGATCGCGCAGAACATCGTCAAGGCGCTGCGTGTAGTGCTGAGCGAGGATGAGAAGAAAGCGATCGAGAAAGTCGCAACAGGAAATGTGCAGGCCTACGATTACTATCTGCGCGGCCGCACGTACTTCCATCAACACCGCAGGACCAGTCTCGAATTCGCGCGCAAAATGTTCACGCGCGCAATCGAAGTCGATCCAAATTACGCGCGTGCCTATGCGGGCATCGCCGATTGCTGCTCGATTCTCTACATGTATTTCGATGCGCGTGAAGCGAATCTCAAGCAGGCCGACAAGGCGAGCCAGACTGCGCTGGACCTAGACCCCGATCTCGCAGAAGCTCACTCCGCGAGAGGTTTATCGTATTCGCTGAGCAAGCGCTACGAAAAGGCACAGGAAGAGTTCGAAATTGCGATGAAGCTCGACCCGAAGCTTTACGAGGCCCCCTATTTCTACGGTCGTGCGTGTCTTGCTCAGGGCAAATCGTACGAAGCTGCGCCGCTTTTCGAGAAAGCGGCCGCAATAAGACCCGAGGACTATCAGGCCACGACGTTTCTTGCGAGTGCATTTACCGCGCAGGGCAGAATCGGCGAGGCCAGCAAGGCGTCGCGTCGTGCGATAGCGGCTATCGAAAAGTGGCTCGACATCAATCCGGACGACGCGCGTGCGCTGAACATCGGTGCGACGATCTGGTCCAATCTCGGAGAGACTGAGAATGCGCTCCAATGGGCGAAGCGATCACTCGAGATAGACCCAGAAGATCCTCAGCTTCTATATAACGTTGCATGCGTGTACGCGATCGAAGGCCAGAAAGAAGACGCACTTAGATGTCTCGAGGAAGCGATCGACAAGGGCTATGGCCATCGCGAATGGATCGAGCATGATTCGGATCTCAACTCGCTTAGAAGCGACTCGCGATTCAGGTCCCTCCTCGAGCGCGTCTAAGGCAGCTCGAGCGCGACCAGTATCGAAGTAACTGCAAGCACCGCAACAGCGATCATCAGCTCGAGAGACGCGGAGCTGCGCATAGGTGCGATTGCATCGTCGCCTGTGAGGCGCGGTTTCATTCTCTTCCAGTTCCATGCACCCGCCGCGAACAGAAGCGACACAAAGAACAGCTTGAGCAGCAGGATCACTCCGTAAGGCGTGGTCCACAGCGAGTGAAGCGTAGGAATTTCCAGAAGAGCTGACCCGACCCCGGTGAGCACGACAGCTCCGCCGCATGTGAGTGCAAGCGGCGAGAAGATGTTGATCATGTGAGCGACACGCGCTCCCGGCCTTACGGTGTCTGGAGTTTTGAGAGCGGCCGATATCCCGACTATTACGATCACGGTGAGCGTGCCGAGCCACATTCCGCCAACGATTACGTGCACGATATCTGTGGGAATCGCGATGTATGAAGCTTTGGCCGACGCTGCATGCGCCGCAAAGCTCGGCGCTGCAGCAAGCGCCGCTGTCGCAACCAGTGCGGCGAGCCAGCCGCGATTCGCGCGATGCACGTAATAGAGCGCAATACCCGCAACGATTGCCGCGGCGATCTGGATCAAGAGCGAAATACCCCACGTCGACTGCAGGATCGAAACGAGGGAAGCATCGGGCATGTCGGATGATTCGCGCACGAGCTTGAGCATCGCAGCGAGAAGGGATCCGACTGCGGCAGCAATTCCCAGTGTCGCCGCGTTGTTCGAAGCGATTACGGAGAAGAGCTGACTCTCGCCCGGAGTCATGCGGCCGAGTACCAGGTAGCGAAACGTGACGACACCGATGAGAACGAAACACGATGCGAATGCGAGCCAGCGCGCGATTATCGATCCAAGTGCGCCCGCAACCGCTATCGTTGCGGGGCCTTTGTCCGTATCCGGCGGGTTGTCGACGACAACGGGAGTGAATTCGCGCTTCGCCGTCATCTCTACATGGAATGCGATTGTCCCATGCGACGGATGGCCGTCCTTTCCGGCAGCCGTCCACAAAATTCTATAAGCTCCCGGCACAAGTCCCGGTGGCACATCTGCAGTAAGCGCTGATGCATTCCCGCTGTCCACTCTCAGCGGGCTGAGAGTCATCGTGTCGCCTGCGGGCCCGAGAAGCTTCAGCGAAGAGAGTCCGGGCTCCGGCGTCTCGGAAAAAACGAGAGTGATTCGATGCGGCGCCGATGCCAGTGTCGTATCGGCTTTCGGATCACTGCTTACAAGCTTTGCGTGCGCAAATACCGGCAGGGGCCGGAGCAGCGCAGCAGCCAGTAATGCAATGAGCGATATTCTGCGTCTCGTCAGATTGAACCTGGAGTACGAGCCGATGGAAATTACGTACACGACCGGTGATTGTCTGCTCGGAAAATTTCTCGTTGCGACGACGCGCAAAGGTATCTGCATGATCGCAATTGGGAAATCCGATGCCGAGCTCGAGAGGAGGCTCTTCGATTCGTTTCCGGATGCGGATCCAGAACGCGATAACCGCGCGCTCGCGTCATTGCGCCGCACCGTCGAACGGCGCATAGCGGGCAAGGACCTCGACCACAAAGTTCCGCTCGACCTGCACGGCACTCCATTCCAGATATCGGTATGGAAAGAGATGCTGCGTATTCCTGCCGGTAAAACACGATCATATGGCGAAGTCGCGCGTGCAATCGGGAGACCGTCAGCGTTCCGTGCAGTAGCTCAGGCGTGCGGAGCTAATCCTGTTCCGGTGATTGTTCCGTGTCACCGCGTTGTTGCGTCGAAGGGGCTTGGTGGGTACACGGGTGGAATCGATCGTAAGATACATCTCCTCTCAGTGGAGAATGCACTCTGATTTAATAAGTGCTGCTGCTGG
>DASUXX010000467.1:0-4731 GCA_036377755.1 Gemmatimonadaceae bacterium | reverse complement strand
TGTTCGCGAGCAGCTGGAAGCCATGCTCGAGGCATCAGGTGTCGAAGTGCAGGACGCGCCACTCGCTCGAGACAGTATTCAGATCGGCGGTGGCACGTCACTCACTGAGCTCGGCGCATTCAAGCAGGGATTGTTCTTCGTTCAGGATCCTGCATCGACACTCGTAACGCAGTATGCCTCTGTTCCGCAGGGGTCTATCGTTGCGGATCTGTGCGCTGCGCCAGGTGGAAAGGCGCTCGAGCTGAGTCGCGTTGCGAAGATCGTAATCGCATCGGACAAGTCCGAGCAGCGGCTCAGAAGGCTCATCGACAATCGTGCTCGACTCGAGGCAGCGAATCTCATCGTCACTGTGGGTGACGCGCGCTTCCCGATCGTCCACGACGTCGACGCAGTCCTTGTCGATGTTCCCTGCACCGGTACCGGAACATTCAGAAGACATCCTGATGCGCGCTGGCGCCTCAAGGTTTCTGATATTTCAGTGATGGGCGCACTTCAGTCGTCGATTCTCAACGCTGCTGCATCCGTAGTGAAGCCCGGCGGCCTCCTGATCTACAGCACATGCTCTCTCGAGCCGGAAGAAAACGAGAAGCAGATCGAAGCTTTCCTCGCAGGGAATCCTGAGTGGACACTCGAGCCGCCTCCTCCTGGTGCAGTCCCGGCAGACACGCTGGATGACGGATTCCTTCGCGTGCTGCCGCAGGCCCACGGCAGTGATGGAGCATTTGCAGCACGCCTGAGGCGGAGCCAGTAGGTGAATGCTCGCGCGCTCTCAAAGCGTGCATTCCCATATGTCGTCGTCGCAGCGGGAGGATTTCTTCTCGCTTATCTCGCGCTGTTTTTCTTTGCGTTTCCCGCAGATGTTCTTCCTGATGATGCAAGAATTCCGAGAGTCGTAGGAATGGATTTCGATCAGGCGTCAGGAACGCTGGAGAAAGCAGGATTTCATGCACTCAAGGGACAATCACGTTTTCACAAGACGATTCCCGAGAACATTGTACTCGAGCAGGACCCACCCGCAGGCAGTCTTCAAAAGCGCGGGTCGGAAGTGACTCTCGTCGTCAGTGCAGGTCAGGCAACTGCCACCGTACCGGAAGTCAGCGGCACAACTCAGCAGCAGGCTCGTGTCGCAATCGAAAATGCAGGATTCACATTCGGAAGCGTGTCGCAGCAGACAAGCGATCAACCGCGTGGCGCGGTGATATCGACCGATCCCGCGGCGGGAACAACACTCGACCTTCCGGCAACGGTGAGCATCACGCTGAGTCAGGGTCCTTCAACTGTTCAGATTCCCGATCTTACCGGACGCACGCTCGCCGATGCACGGTCTGCACTCGAGCAGCTCGGTCTTCATCTTGGAGCAACCAGCCGCGACACGAGCTCATTCATGCCTGAGAATACAGTGCTCGGTCAGGCGCCGGCGCCGGGATCGACGGTATCGGCAGGAGCGAGCGTGAATCTTCGAGTTTCGCGCTTTCCTCCTCCGCCGAGGTTCGGCCCGCCCGATTCGATTCGGATTGACTCACTCGCACCAGCAGGGATCAGATGAAAGCGCGAATAGCTCCGTCAATATTGAGCGCCGACTTTGGGCACCTCGCTGAAGAGATACGCATGTGCGAGGAGGGTGGCGCAGATGTCATTCACCTCGATGTGATGGACGGACGCTTTGTTCCGAACATCACGTTCGGCGAGAAAGTCATTCGCACCGCTCGAAAGGCAACGTCACTGCCGCTCGATGTGCACATGATGGTGCTGGAGCCGGAGAAATACTTCGAATCGTTTGCGGGCGCGGGCGCAACTGGCATGACCATTCATGTCGAAGCTGCTCCGCATCTGCAGCGTCAGCTCGCAAAGATCCGCGAGCTCGGATGTCTTGCCGGTGCAGCCGTCAATCCTGGAACATCACTCGATGGTATTCGCGAGGTCGTCGCGGATCTCGATCTGCTTTTGATCATGACTGTGAATCCCGGATTCGGTGGACAGGACTACATCCCTGCATCAACGAGCAAGGTTGCGCGCGCGCGTCAGCTTCTGAACGAGAGCAGAAGCTCCGCTGCCCTCGAAGTTGACGGGGGAATCTCTCGCGAAACGATTCGCAGCGTCTGGCGCGCAGGCGCGGATACATTCGTTGCGGGAAATGCAGTGTTCACAGCAAAAGATCCAAAGGCCGAAATCGCGGCGCTGCGCAAGCTCTGCCTGGAACAGGCATGACAGGTAGAAAGCAGCTCGCGATTGTTCTCTTCATCACGGGTCTCGCCGCAGGCGCCGTTGCGACCGGCTGGAGACTGCTTCGCAGCGAGCTCGTCCCCATAGGAGTCGGGGTCAAGGCACCTGACTTCGACGTGACCACACTCGACAGCATCCCCGCACAGCGAACCCTCGCTGATTATCGCGGCAATGTTCTCATGATCAACATCTGGGCGACATGGTGTGCGCCATGCCGCATCGAGATGCCAAGCATCGAGCAGCTGCATCAGGCATATGATGGGAAGGGACTGAAGATTCTTGCGATCAGCGTCGACGACCCGGGAACCGATCCACAGATCCGCAGCTTCGTGAAACAGTACGGCTTGTCATTCGAGGTTCTGCACGATCCTCAGGGACAGGAAGGACGCGTGAGCCACGATTATCAGACTACCGGTTATCCGGAGACTGTAATTATCGGTCGCGATGGGATAATACGAAAAAAGCTGCTCGGCGCTCACGACTGGAACTCGCCGGAGAATCGCGCCTTGATCGACCGCCTTCTTGCCGAGAAGGCTGACTGAATGGCGCGGATTCTCGGGATCGAGACGTCGTGCGACGAAACGTCCGCATCGGTCCTTACGGGAACGGGCGACGATGTAAAGCTCGACTCGCTCGTGATCCTGTCGCAGGATGTGCACAAGGTATTTGGCGGTGTGGTTCCAGAGATCGCATCACGCGCGCATCTCACGAGCATCGTGCCTGTTGTGAACAAAGCGTTGGGCGACGCAGGCACGAGTATCGATGACCTCGACGCAATTGCAGTGACTGCGGCGCCCGGCTTGATCGGTGCGCTTCTCGTCGGCGTGTGCTACGCAAAGTCACTTGCGTTCGCCCGCGGCATTCCTGTTGTCGGCGTTCACCATATGGAAGGGCATCTCTTTGCGACGGCGCTCGAGCATCCCGATGCCACTCCGCCATTCACTGGTCTCCTGGTTTCTGGCGGCCACACTCTTCTGCTCGACGTCGAAGAATGGGGGAAGTACAGATTGCTCGGCGCAACCCGCGACGACGCCGCAGGTGAAGCATTCGATAAGGTCGCAAAACTCCTTGGCCTTCCCTACCCCGGCGGTCGCCACGTCGAGTCGCTTGCAAAAGAAGGCGATCCAGGGCGATTCAGATTCTCCAAGCCGATGGTGCGTCGCAACGATTCGCCGGATTCAGATGATTTCTACCAGTTCTCGTTCAGCGGGCTCAAGACCGCAGTGTTGAATGCCGTCCGGGATTCGAAGGATCTCGAGCAGGACAAGCGTGACATCGCTCGCGGATTCCAGGACGCCCTGACAGGATCTCTGGTAGAGAAAACATTCAGGGCAGCGAATGCATATCACCGCAGAAAGGTGGTTCTAGGCGGCGGCGTCGCATGCAATCGTACGCTCGCCGATGCAATGCGCGAGCGAATGAAGGAAATTGGTGCTACTGTATTTGCGCCGGCGCCGAGGCTCGCGACTGATAATGCTGCGATGATCGCGAGGGCGGGGCTGTTTCATTACGAGCGCGGTGAGCGCTCGGATCTCGACCTGAATGCATTCGCGAGTCAGCCGATTCCCGGCCTGATCGCAGCCTGATTATTCAATAGATATGATGCCTCACATCTTCGCTGAGATAGTTCACCATCCTGTGTCGTACAAGCTCGGCCCGCTTCAATTCACGGGCTTCGGCTTCGCGATGCTGATGTCTTTTGTCATTGGACAGATCATCCTTCAGCGCGAGATGCAGCGGCGCGGACAGGATCCGCAGCCCGGCGGCGACATGGTGTTCGCCGCGGTCATCGGCGGCCTGCTCGGCGCAAAGATCTACTACGCGATCCTCATGCAGGACATGTCATCGCTCACGAGCAGATCAGGTTTTGTGTTCTGGGGCGGACTGCTTGGCGGCATCATCGCAGTAACCGGCGTCGTAGTGAAGAAGCGACTTGGAATTGCACGCGTCAGCGATTCAGTCGCGGTGGCCCTGCCTGCAGCCTATTCAATTGGGCGAACAGGATGCTGGGCAGTTGGCGACGATTACGGGAAACCGTGGAATGGGCCGTGGGCAGTGTCATTCCCTGAGGGAGCACCGCCCTCTACGGTCGCGAACATGCAGAGCGCGTTTGGAGTGCATTTTCCTCCCGGCACGCCACCAAACGAAGTCGTAGCGGTGCACCCCACGCAGCTTTACGAAGTTCTGATGGGTGCGATCATGTTCTTCATCATCCTGCGCTTCCGTAAACAACCGCACGGAGAGGGATGGTTGTTTGGCCTGTACTGCCTGCTCGCAGGTATCGAGCGCATCATCGTCGAATTTTTCAGAGCGAAAGACGATCGGTTCTTTGGAACGCTGACGCTTGCTCAGATGATCGGTGTGGGCTTCGCGGTCTTTGGAATTGCGTGGATGGCGGCGAGATGGAAACCGAATCCCGCAGCCGCAGTAGCTTCTCGATGATGGGACTGTAGTGATTTTTTAGTTCCCATTGGCAAAACTGGCATATGCTGCCAGCCTCTCTACAAG
>DASUXX010000466.1:0-9251 GCA_036377755.1 Gemmatimonadaceae bacterium | reverse complement strand
AGCTCTCGTTCTGACTGGGTCCTAAACCCGTTCAGAACGAGAGCTGTCAGTGTCCGGTCACGAGTCCTCAGTTTCCAGTTCTCAATCCCAGTCTTCAGTTGTCAGTATTACATGACGACTCCTAGTATCCTACCGCGCCTCCAAGAAATCCTCGCGGATCGTCCATGCCCTCCAATCCACCAGGCACAACTCGGATAGCTACTGCGGATCCGCCGATGTATCCCTGCGGGACAACCGTGTATCCCATTGCCTTGAGCTTGTCGACGACTTCAGGCGCAAAGCCGTGGTCGTCGATGCGGATATCATCGGGCAGCGCCTGATGATGAATGCGCGGCGCATTTATCGCATCGCTCAGAGTCATTCCATTTGCAACCACGTTGAGGATCACCTGCGCAACGCTCGTGATGATGCGTGGACCACCCCGGGCGCCGATCACCATGAAGAGCTTGCCTTGTGGGTCGACCACGATCGTCGGCGACATTGCTGACAGCATGCGCTTGGCGGGTGCTATCGCATTTGCCTCGAGCTGAACGAGACCGAACATGTTCGGTTTGCCGGGCTGCGATGCAAAGTCGTCCATCGTGTTGTTGAGGAAGAACCCCGCTCCCTTCACGAATGCCGCGGATCCATAGAGACCGTTCAGCGTCGTAGTCGTCGAGACTGCATTTCCTTTCTCGTCCACAACGGAGTAGTGCGTGGTCTCCATTCCTTCGCGCATTTGAGTCATCACTTCCGGAGTCGGTGTGCGCTTCGCGGTATCGATCGTTGCACGCAGCTTCGCTGCGTATTTTGCGCTCGAGAGCCGCTCGATCGGAATCTTTACGAACGCCGGATCACCAAGCAGCGCGTTGCGATCGATGAAAGCGCGTTGAAATGCTGACGTAAGGATATGGATGTACGACGCAGTCCCGAATTGCGGCAAAGCGTCGAACTGGCTGAGGATGTTGAGCGTTTCACCGAGCGTAATTCCACCTGACGATGACGGCGGCATCGTGACGAGCGAATAACCACGGAATGCTGTCGCTATGGGCTTTCGCCACACCGGCTTGTACGACGCCAGATCCTTGAGCGTGATGAGACCGCATCCGTGCCATGCACGCGTGCGGGGAGCTACGCCGGCAGGACATCCGCGCTGCATTTCGTCGACGATGAGCTGGGCGATCTTCCCTCGATAAAAACCGTCCGCCCCCTCGCGAGCAATCGCTCTCATCGTATTTGCGAGATCCGATTGCACGAGTCGCGATCCGCGCGCGACAGGAGCGCCGCCCGGGAGAAAAACTTCTGCTCCGGCATACTGGGCAATGAGGTCTTTCTTCCCTGCGATCGATCGTGCGAGTGCAGAGTCGACGGTGTAGCCCTCGGCGAGCCTGATCGCTGGCTCCATTACGCGTGCAAGCGGCAGTACTCCATACCGCTTCTGTGCTTCTACGAGCCCGCCGACTGCCCCGGGGACGCCTGCAGCAGAGCGGCCATTTATGCTGTAGTTCGTAAGCGTTCCCGCTGAATCGACATACATGTCGCGGAACGCTGCTGCGGGTGCGACCTCGCGATAATCGAGCGCGGCAGTCTTTCCATTGGCCATGCGGATCACCATGTATCCGCCACCGCCGATGTTGCCGGCTTCCGGGTAAACAACGGCGAGTGCAAAGCCAACCGCAACGGCAGCGTCAACTGCGTTGCCACCCGCTTTCAGAATCTCGACTCCCGCTTCCGCCGCTGTCTTGCTGCTGCTTGCAACCATTGCGTGCTGTGCAAACGCAGCGCGCTGGCCGGCTGGATACTTCCACCCAGCGGGAAATGAAACCTGTGCATGCAGCGCAAAAGGAGTCATCGCTGCAATAAATGCCACGAATTTTTTCATGGCAACGAAGCTACGTCGTCAGCGGGCGGTGCGCACTCGGTTGCCGAACCCGTACCTGAAGTTCAGGCGCAGCGTACGTTGAGTCAGAGTGTTCGAATCTTCACTGGTCAATCCTGTGCGCTCGTGAAGTGCGAGACCGAATTCCTGTACTATGCTCAACTGTGCTGTTGGATTCAGGGAATACCCGAATCCATAGGCAAACGTGAAGTACGGGTCGATGTTGCCATTCACAGGGGCCAGCTTATCGTCTGTGTCATCGCGCTCCAGATTGCGATAGGCAAGCGCGCCCGCCGATGCTTCGATCACCTGGTGAAGCCCTATGCCGCCTCCCATGTGGAACGACGCGCCGAGTGTTGCGATATCGAGATGCGCGGCGCAGCGCTCGCAGCTGTTGTCTCCGCCGGGTCCGAAATATGTGAACGGTGCATGGACATACGTCGCAACCGCTCCAATTGCCGCAGTGCTGCTGATCGCCTTCTCGAGCGCAGCGCGGTACTGCGGGTTCGACGCGCGACCAAAATCCCACACGCTCTCCGTTCTCCCGTCGCTCACGTCGTTTCCGTTGAAGAGCCCGATGCTCAATGTGGCCCACGCCGACGGTTCCGGAACGCGCGGCACGCGACGGCGTACCTGCGATTGGACGGGAGCTGCGACGAGAAAGACAATTGCCAGAGCGAGAAATCTTTTCACACGTTCTCCGTTGTCTTGCGGCTCGTGAGAAGCGCCGGGTAACTTCTGCCCGTGAACTTCAATAATTGCGATCCGCATGCTTGATCCACGGACGACTGAGCGTCGCAATCCGCGGACCGCCTCCATCGATCTCGCGTCACCGCTTGAGATCGTGGATGTGATAAACGCCGAAGACCGGCTGGTTCCCGAAGCTGTCGCCACCCAGCGTGAGCAGATTGCAAAGGCAATCGAAATCGCCGAGAAAACATTTCGCTCAGGCGGAAGATTGTTCTACGTCGGCGCTGGAACATCAGGGCGCCTCGGTGTGCTCGATGCGAGCGAGATTCCTCCGACATTCGGCGCAGATCCTGTAATGGTGCAGGGCATCATAGCCGGCGGGCTTCCCGCGCTTACTCGCGCTCAGGAAGGAGCTGAAGACATCATCGAGAATGGCGCAAAGGAAATCGATGCGCAGAATGTCGACGAAAAGGATTTCGTTATTGGAATCGCTGCTTCAGGAACAACGCCCTACGTGCACGCTGCAGTAAGACGCGCAGGCGAACGCGGTGCTAGCACGGGAATGGTCGCTTGTTCGGCATTGCCCGGCGAGGTAATCGAGATGGTCGATGTTGCGATCGTTCCAATTACGGGACCGGAAGTCGTGACGGGATCGACGCGCATGAAAGCGGGAACCGCTACGAAGCTCGTTCTCAACCTGATCACAACCGGCGCGATGATCAGGCTGGGCAAGACTTACGGCAACCTGATGGTCGACCTGCGCGCGACGAACAACAAGCTCAAGGATCGCAGCGAGCGAATCATCATCGAAGTCTGCGGTGTAACGCGGGAAGAAGCGCGCGTGCTGCTCGATGCAGCTGGAAAAAGTGTGAAGGTTGCAATCGTCATGCAGAAGCTCGGTGTCGATCGCGAGGGAGCTCTCGATGCACTCGATAAAGCTGGCGGCGTGATCCGCCGCGCAATTCCTGACGCACCGCCTCCGGTACCCGAATGACCCGCGGCTCGCGCGTTCTCGTTGGACTGATGTCGGGTACTTCACTCGACGGAATCACCGCCGCTGTCGTGCGATTCACGCCGAAAGGAGAATCAGGTGTAGATGCGGAGCTGCTTGCGTTTACGGCGCGCGATTATACAACTGCCGAGAGAGCACGACTCATTCACGCATTGAGCGGTGCAAGCCCGTCAGAGTATACGCGACTCAACTTCGATCTCGGCGACTGGCTCGCAGATGCAGCGATCGGTGCGATTGCAGAAGCAGGCGTTGCGAAATCCGATATCGACGCGATTGCTTCGCATGGTCAAAGCGTGTGGCACGAACCGGGACATTCAACGTGGCAGACGGGAGAATCGTCGGTAATTGCTGAGCGCACCGGAATCGACGTGATCAGCGATTTTCGCGTCCGTGATATGGCAGCGGGAGGGCAGGGTGCGCCGCTTGTCCCGATCGCTGACGCGATGCTGTTCTCCGACCCCGCGAAATGGCGCGGACTGCAGAACCTCGGCGGAATCGGCAACGTGTCCGTTGTTCCGCCGGGCGGCGAATTGAAAAGCGTGCGCGCGTTCGATACAGGTCCGGGGTGTGGCGTGATAGACAAGGTCGTGCGAACACTCAGGCCTGAGCTTCCGTACGATGTCGATGGAAAACTCGCGTCGAATGGAACGGCGCTCTCGAGTGTCGTCGATCGATTGCTGACGCACGAATACTTCCTGACGCCACCCCCGAAATCCACCGGTCCCGAGCTGTTCAGTCAGGGTTACACTGATGATCTCATTGCGGCATGCCGAGCTGATTGGCCGGATTGCACCGATGAGGACATCGTTGCGACTGCCGTCTCGCTGACCGCGCGCAGCATTGCAGATTCGTACACGCGATTCATGGCTGAGCCGGTGGAGGAAATTTTCCTGTCGGGTGGAGGCGCCAGGAACCCGGCGTTAGTGCGGGCCATTACGGAAGCGGTAGCGCCAAAGGCCGTGCTCGACTTCGACAGCACGTTCTTCGATGGCGAGGCAAAAGAAGCGGTGGCCTTTGCATTGCTTGGGTATCTGCATCTCGAGGGCAGGCCGGGGAATGTCCCGACGGCAACCGGCGCCCGCGGTCCGAGAATACTGGGTAAGCGCACTCCCGCCTAAATCAGGAGGCTCACAATGGATGAAAGGGCTCGCGGTTCTTCGGTAAGGGCATTCGCGCAACCGAAGATGGCGGCGCTCATTTTTCTCGGCTTCGCGTCGGGACTGCCTTTCAACCTGATTGGAAACGGAAAGGCATTTCAGGCGTGGATGACAGCGTCGGGAGTCGATCTTACGAAGATCGGTCTCTTCTCGATGATCGGTCTCCCGTACTCCTTGAAGTTTCTGTGGTCGCCCTTGCTCGACAGATACATCCCTCCATTTCTTGGCCGGCGACGCGGCTGGCTCCTGATCACGCAGGTGCTGCTGCTGATCGCGATAGCAGCGATGTCACTGCACAATCCGGAAGTGGGACTTCAGGCACTCGCATTCAACGCAATTCTCATCGCCGTCTTCAGTGCCTCGCAGGATATCGCAGGCGATGCATATCGAACCGATGTGCTCGAAGATCGTGAGATGGGAGCGGGCGCAGCGATCTGGGTGCTCGGCTATCGCATTGCACTTCTTCTGACCGGTTCGCTGTCGCTCGTGCTAGCGGAGCGACTCTCGTGGGGAACTGTATACGCGATTTTGTCGGCTCTCATGCTCGTAGGGATTCTTGCGACTTTCCTTTCGCCCGAGCCAAAGCTCAAGGATGCGCCGCCGAAATCTCTCGGAGAGGCGGTCGCGATGCCGTTCCGCGATTTTTTCGACCGCGCAGGGATGGGACTTGGAATCGCGGTTCTCGTTTTTATCGTGCTCTACAAGTATGCCGATGCTCTCGCGGGGAGTATGACCACGCCATTCCTGCTCAAGACAGGCTTTACGCAAACTGAAGTTGGAGTTGTCTTCGGTGGTGCAGGACTGATATCGACGATCCTTGGCTCGCTTGCAGCAGGCGCGATGATTGCGCGTCTTGGAATCAACAAGTCGCTGTGGCTGTTTGCGATTTTTCAGGCGCTCAGCAACCTCACGTATTACGGCCTCTCCCTCGCCGGCCGCAATCACACGTTCATGGTGACTGCGATCGTGGTCGAGAACTTTGGTGTCGGTCTCGTGAGCTCCGCGCTCGTCGCCTACATCATGAGCATGTGCAACCGGCGGTTCTCCGCGACACAGTTTGCCCTTTTGTCGAGTCTCGTCGCAGCAAGTCGCGACATTCTCGTTGCACCCGGCGGGAAGATCGCCGAATCGATGGGCTGGCCGTCGTTTTTCCTGATCACGGTCGCGGCAGGCATTCCGTGCATTCTCTTTCTTCCGTTCATCGCACCGTGGTCACGCGATGTACCCACTGGTGCAGTCCAGAGATCGGATGAAACGCTGGCTGGACCGGAGAGAACTGGCGAGCAGGGAGATCCCGGTATCCCTGCACCGGATCCAGGGTCTCGTCGCTGAAGAATTAGCGCGGACTGCGGGAACTGCAGTTCCCGCAGTTCCCGTGGCTATGCGGGCTTCGGCGGGCGGGGCTTTGGTTGATCGACGTTGATCCGATACCGTCCCACTACAACCGTGACGTTATCGGGGGCACCAGTGTCAAGCGCGCGGTGGATCAGTGCATCGCACAATCCTTCGAGATCACGGTTCACAGCCGCCATCTGCGCGATCTCCTGCGCAGTCATCTGATTGGATAGGCCGTCGCTGCAGAGAACCAGAAGATCGTCGTTCATCAGTCGATCCCGAGTCAGCTCGGGAACAATCGCTTTCTCAGGGCCGAGCGCCTGGAGAATGATATTGCGATGCTCGCTGCGTTCCGCCTGTTCGGGCGTGAGCTTTCCGGCATCGACCATTCGCTGAACGAGCGACTGATCCTTAGTCATCTGCTTTGCGACGCCGTTGCGAATGATGTACGCGCGGCTGTCGCCAACTTGAGCGAAGTACACCATTCCGCTCACGATCAGACCGACCGTTGCTGTCGTCCCCATTCCGTGGTGAGTGCGGTCGGCTTTTGAATGGTCGTGGATTGCTTGATTCGCTGCGAGAACTGCCTGAGTCAAAGAGTCAGCGATCACAATCGCGCCCTTGAGAGCCCCCTGGCTTGTGCGCTCGCGAAGCTTGTCGAACACCACCTGCGTTGCGAGCGAGCTTGCAATTTCTCCCGATGCAGCGCCACCGACTCCGTCGGCAACCATCAATACTGCGGGTACTGCTTCTGCGCGCAGCACACCCGAGCCGTTCTCGCTGTAGGCATTGCCGTGAGCGAGATTGCCGATCAGGAAAGAATCTTCGTTGTGCTCCCTGATGAGACCGACATCCGTGCGGGCCGCGATTTCTATCGTGCCTTCTGGAAGCGCAGGGAATTCAGCTGTAAATGGCTCTGTTCGAGTCACAATGTGATGAACGCGCCGGAGTTTCTGGCGCGCAAAAAGGAATTCAAAATGGAAAGCCGGCAACACTGCATCGCGGGGAATATAGGTAGGATGGCGGTCGTTCGCCTCAATCCCGGCGAGATCGACCTCGATTGATGGTACCGACCATGCAATCACCATCGCCGTTAAGGACGACCGAGCATCCATGTTCACAACTATGAGCCTGACACGATTTTCTCTTGCATTCGCACTCGTTCTGGGGGGGTGCGCGACTGCGCCGCCGGCCACCGAGCCTGTGCCTGAGCCTGCTCCGGGAACGCAACCCTCACCTGCACCGGGAACTCCTGCGGCGCCCGTTCAACCGGCGCCAGTTCCGGTCATGAACCCGACTCTGCCGCCAGTCCCTCACGTAACCGGCCCGCTCGCGATCAAGGTGATTTATCCGCCCGCGGGTCAGCTCATTCAGTCGAAGGACTCCAACTTCATTTTCGGAAGCGTCGGCAATGGTGATGCTGCGCTGACGATCAACGGAACTCTGTCACCCGTATGGCCCAACGGGTCGTTCATGGCGTGGCTTCCGAATCCGCCCGCGGACAATCCCGTCTACCAGATCGTCGCGCGGACTTCCACTGACAGTGCGAGTCTTGCGCACCCGGTGAAGCTCGCCGCTGCACAACCGACTCCCGCTACCCCGGCGCCGCCTGATACGATCACTCCGATCTCACCGGCAAGGTGGGCGGAGCTCATTGGTCCTGCAGCATATGCGAGTGATACGGAACGCGTTGTCACTGGATACGCACTCACCGGCGGAATTCAGCGCTGGTTCCTGCTGCCGAACACGCTGGTGAAAGTCGTTGGCACAAAGGGCAGTGACCTATACGTGCGTCTCGATACGACGCGCACAATCCGCATTGCAAAATCAGATGTCAGGTTCGACTCCGCGTCGACGACCACTGCGCCGCCACGAACGGTTGCGAAGGCATTCACGGTGTCGAACACGGACGAATGGACCGACATCGTCATTCCGATAAACGCCCGCCCTGCGCATCTCGTCGAGGAAGGACCGAACTCGATGACTCTCACCCTTTACGCGACATCGGGAGCCGAGCGCCAGATCTCGGTACGGCCGCCTGATACGAGTTACATCAGCTCGATCTCATCGTTCGCCAGCGGTCCGCAAATGCAGTACATCATCACCTTGCCCGGCCCTGTTTACGGTTATCAGTCTTTATGGGAAGACGGGAAATTCACGTTCCGTGTGCGCAAGCCGCCCGCGATTGATCCCGCGGAGCCGCTCAAGGGGCTCACGATTACGATCGACCCCGGGCATCCGCCGATTGGCGCGACGGGCCCGACCGGACTGTGGGAGCCTGAAGCAACACTTGCTGTCGGTCTCAAGGCCGAGGAGCTGCTGAAGGCAAAGGGAGTGAACGTCGTGATGACGCGCACGACGATGGATCCTGTCGATCTCAACCTGCGTGAATCGATCTCGCGTCGCGCCAATGCGCATGCATTCGTCTCGATTCACCTTAACGCAGTACCCGATGGTATCAATCCTTTCCGTGCGCAAGGCACCGCGACATATCACTACTACCTCCACTCGGGCCCGCTTGCGCAGGCTGTACAGACCGCGTCCGTTCCGCAGCTTGGCTTGCCTGACAATGGTGTAAAGCGCGAGAATTTCGCTGTCGTGAGAGGAACGTGGATGCCTTCGATTCTCGTCGAAGGTGCATTCATCATCATGCCCGACCAGGAAGCAGCGTTGCGCACGCCGGAATATCAGACACGATATGCACAGGGAATCGTGAACGGTCTCGAAGCTTATTTCAGGAGTCTTGCAACATCGCGACAGTGAGGCGATGCGGACTTCTTTTATTTCTCGCGCTGATCGTCCCGTTGAGGGCGGTCAGCGCGCAGCTTCCGCCCAATGATCACTGGCGCACAATAGCGACGCAGCATTTCTACATCCATTTCCCGCGCGGGCTCGAAGAGCAGGGAAAGCGCGGTGCCGTCGACGCCGAGCGCGCGTTTGCGGAGCTGAGCACAGAGCTCAAGGCTCCGAAGGGAAAGATCGATCTCGTAATTTCCGACAACGTCGACTATGTGAACGGATACGCAACGCCGTATCCGAGCAATCGCATCGTGGTGTATGCGCATCCACCAGTGGATGCGCCCGAGCTTCGCAACTACGATGACTGGCTGAGACTCGTCATAACGCATGAGCTGACGCACGTCTTTCATCTCGATCGCGCTGATGGTGTCTGGCGTCTGGGCCGCAGCATTTTCGGGCG
>DASUXX010000465.1:0-5744 GCA_036377755.1 Gemmatimonadaceae bacterium | reverse complement strand
CAACCGATGCTGCATCGCCATCAGCTGATAATTGCGCACCGGCTTCAGCGACGGCGCAATTGTAATGGCGTCCGCCATCCTCTCGGCAATGTTTCTCTGAACAAAGCCGAGTGGCGAGTGAATACGCGCGGCTATCGCTCCGAGCTCCCATCTCCCACGCCGGGTGGGAGTAAGAGTGAAGTCGATGCTGGCCCGATCCCCGGGAGAAATCGTAAAGTGCACGAGGTCCATGCTTGGGCCGAGCTCGCGAGGAATCGCATGATAGAGCACACCCTCGATGCGACGATTCCATCGAGACACTATATGATATGAAGCCTCGATAGCATCGGTGAGACCGCCGGTGCCGGGTGCATTACGCGAGATAGCGATCGCGGATGCACCCGGCAATCGAATCAGGTCGAACAGGATGACGATCACTACAGCGGACGTTACTGTAACCGCTGCAAGCAGGCCCCAGCGATTTCCAGCGAGCAGCCATACTGGTGCAGTGAACGCTATCAGGCGCGCTGCGCGCGGAGTCGGCAGCACTCTCATAACGTTCGACGGCGCCAGTTTCACTTTCAGGCTTGCCGACTACTGCGGTGCCGGTATGCGAGCGGTCAGATCGCGCAGCACATCATCCGCGGTTCGACCTTCGACCTCGAGCTCCGGCGAGAGCCGTAATCGATGACGCAGCACCGGTGCCGCGTACGTTTTCACATCATCCGGCGTGACGAAGTCTCGACCTTCAATGACGGCAGCTCCACGCGCAGCGCGAAATAGCGAGACCGCTGCGCGAGGCGATCCGCCGAGGAGAAGACTTGGATCTTCACGTGTCGCGCGAACGATCGACACGATGTATGCGCGAATCTCCGGTGCAACGGTGACGTTGTCGACTGCAGCGCGAAGAAGCCTGCACGTCTCTGGATCGAGCACCGCGTCAGGCACAACATCGGATGCGCGCTCAGCATTGAAGCCAGCCGCTTGCAGATCGATCATTTTGAGCTCGGCTTCCTGCGCAGGATATTTGACGCTGATCTTGATGAGGAATCTGTCGAGCTGCGCTTCAGGAAGGGGATAGGTTCCTTCGTACTCGACGGGATTCTGCGTTGCGAACGTCGTAAACAGGTCGCCGAGTGAGCGCGTCTCGCCATCTGCAGTTACTTGTCGCTCTGCCATGGCTTCGAGCAATGCGGCTTGAGTCTTTGCCGGTGCGCGGTTGATCTCGTCGGCAAGAAGAAAATCGGTAAACACAGGCCCGGGATGAAATTCAAATCCGCGTGATGGGTCGCGAAGTATACTGATACCTGTGACGTCAGCCGGCATCAGATCAGGCGTGAACTGCAAACGCCGGAATCGCATGCCGAGTGCGCCCGCGAGTGCGCGAGCGAGAATTGTTTTAGCAGTACCAGGTACTCCTTCGAGAAGCGCGTGACCGCCGGTGAGAAAAGTGACAAGCGCCTGCTCGATGACGGCATCTTGTCCGATCACTCGCTCGGCGACAACTGACCGGACGCGGTCGAGAAGATCACCGATTTGAGTCGAGGTTAGCTGATTGTCTGTCAACGTTTGATTGTCCTTTCGATTGTTTCGATGGCGGTGACCGCTTCGAGCAGCCTCGATTGCGGTACACGGTGAGAAAGAGCTTCTAAAACCTTTGTAACTGCCGGTGAGATGTCCGGATGCGACACCATTGTCTGCTCGAGAAAAACCTGATCGCTGTGTGACTTTCGCAGACTCGATAGGCTTCGTGCGCCAATCCGGCGCCGCACTCCATGCAAAAGTGTTTCGACAACGAGTCGCGTAGCCGAGATCTGCTGATATGCAGATGAGAGCGCTTCTACATGCTCGAACTGCGAGCGCCGCTGGACGCTGGGTGTGCTGACGGGGGGAATAGCTCGCGGCCCGAGTGCGAGAAGGAGAAGCAACGATGCTACCATCACCTGAGCGATCGTCCATCCCCAGGTTGTAGTTGAAAGGAATCTGGCAGTTGCGCGGGTAACACTCGGCTGGGGTCCATACCCATGATGGAATTCATCAAAGATGATGCGAGTATCGCCAGGTGCTCTGCCGTCAGACAGGTATTCGAGCATCCGAACCGCCGTTACACCAAGTCCCCATTTGCAGACACGCAGGAAATCGTTTCGGAGAAGATTGGGATCCGAAACGGCTACGATGCGTCCTTTGCCGAAGGGAAATCCGATTGCGCTGAACCGCGCAACTTCGTTGCCCGAAACTTTCGACGTCGTAAAGACCTGCGAGTTCGTAGGTAACGCCGTGCGTTGGGCAAAGGGTCGCAGGAAGGCCTTGTCAGATGCGATGCCGATGACACTGCGCGATTGTGGCGCTCTGCAATCGATACCCGCTGGTGGCTCGACGAGAACTGTGACATAGGCCGGGCCCAGTTTCAATTTGAGTGAATCCGCGAGATGGCTGTCGTTATCGAGAACCGTAAGCAGTGATGCACCATCTCGAACTCTTTCGAGAAGAAGTGAGGTCTCTCGTTCGCTGAGCGGCGTGGTCGGTGCGAGCACCGCGATGATTGTCCCAGCAGCTACGGAATCGAAGGGATTGTCGTTGCGACGCTCCGTCTTCCATCCCAGCTGCCTTGCTACTTCGTAAATGCCTTTTGCGCCGTTTGGTCCGGAAAGATTGCTCGACAGGCGCGGATCGAACGACGCACTCCCATTTGTGTTTGGCGAAAAAAGAGCAAGCAGCAGAACACCGACTATTACGAAAAGCACTCCGACGCGGGGGATGCGTCCGGGCAGCAATTCGGCGATCCGACCGAGTGCGCTCACGCGACGCGACCAGAGAGCTGAGCAGCAACCTGTCGCAGCTGCATGTATTCATCGTTCCCGCACTTCTGCGTTCCCCAGACAATCGGCTCGTACAGACGCGCAAAATCCCGGTATGGTCGCAGTGCAGGTGATGATGATCTACGAAGCTCTCTGCTGTAGTCACCGACTGTCTTCGATGATTCGATGATCACTCTGTCTGATCTTGCGAGGCCCTGGAGAACAGTGTGATAAAGAAAATGGGCTGCATCGAGATAATTGCCTGAGAGCGCCGCAGCCTGCGCAGCGCTCCATGGATCGCGAATGTCGCCAGCGATGCTCAATGAGTGCGGCTGCGAGTGCGAGACTTCGATCATTCCCCGCGCGTAAATGAGCCTGCCGATTATAACGAGAACAAGGGCGAGGGCTGATGCGACCAGGAGGATCCTGAGAACGGGATGTGCCTCGATCGACGATGCAATCGAGCGAAACAGCGACGACACCCATTCGATGATGTCCTCGGCAAGAGTGCGCCGAATGGATCGCCGATATTCCGCGCGCCTGAAAACAGCGGCAACGACGCGGCTCAGTGAATCGGCAGGGAGCTGGGTCGTCGCGTGATCGGCTTGCAACTAGATCGCGGGCTCTGCGGGCACGCCGGGCACCGCATCGAGCTTTCGGCTCATCAGATCCACATCGTATCCCTCGGCGCGAATTCTCAGGTCGTAATACAGAACAGTCTGGAACATGGGGATCGCGGGCCAGATCAAGACCGTACCAAGAAAGCTGACTGCCATGCGTATGAGCGCAGACGGCATTTGCAGCGAGACAACCGCGAAGCCGATCGAGAGAATGAAATAGAGAATGACCGCGAGTATTGTGGTGCCCAGAATGTGAAGCTTTTGCCCTCGTGAAAGAAAACTCGACCGATCAAAGGATTCGGTCACGCTCGTGCCTTCGAGAGCGGCGATCAGCGGCGCCAGTCCATAGCGCGTGTAGTAGTAAATCGCGGGCAGGATCAGGAATATGAATCCGATTGCAAACCCAACGCTGAAACCAAGCCCTGTGAGTATGATGGTTCCGAGCCGCGGGAGCACCGCCTTCCACGTCGAGCCAGGATCGAGCGGCTCATCGAGATACGCTCGCGAGGCAAGGATGGACACAATGGCGTTGATCACCTGGAAGAAAACCAGCTGAACGATCATGAGGATCGGCATGTTCCAGTTGAACGTCGGCACAGCCGGATCGTCCGAGATTCCCGTATAGCGACTGAACAAGATGGTGAAAGCCGCGAGCGGGAAGTACGCAACGGCGGACAGAATCACGAAGGAGCTGTAATTGTCACGGAGCAACCGGAACGAGGCATCCAGAATTTCCGTCGCTGAGCGCGGGCGGTAGTCGATGTCAGCCAAGGGGGGCGGGGTAAAAGTCGAGGGACATTATGAACCCAACTGGCCGTATAGACCAGACCTGTTTCCCGGCCCTGCCTTGCCCTCTGGAGTCAGCCCAATAAGAAGTAAGCGACGATTCCGACAATCACGACGGCCAGTATGACGATCACAGTCGTCTGTGTCCCCGCAGGCGACTGCGCGTTGCGCCGCGTAACAGAGGTCCCTATGATCGCGATCACGATCAGCAGAAGAAGCCCGACAAGAAGCGGAACTGACATGCGACGCCCCCTTCAATAAGTGCGTTACATCGTTCAACATTCGAATTCCGACAATAACACTACATCAGGACCGATGAAACGTACTGTTTTTCCAGCAATTGCGGCGGCCGCAGCCCTGCTTTCCATTGGAGCGCGACGAAATGCAGTCGATCCAGTCATCGAGCGCATCTGGTCGATTGGCATAGACAGCTCGCGCACTGCGTCTCTTGCCCACACGCTTCTCGACTCTCTCGGACCGCGCCTCACAGGCACGCCCGATCACAAGCGTGCCAATGACTGGCTGGTGCGAACATATCAGTCGTGGGGGATCGAAGCGCGCAACGAAAAAGTTGGCACCTGGCGTGGATGGAGGCGGGGATACTCGCACATCGATCTCATTTCCCCGAGAGTGCGCACTCTCGAAGGGACGATGCTCGGCTACAGCCCGGGAACAGGAAAGAAAGATCTCGTCGCAACTACGGTAATACTGCCGAGGTTTGCTGATAGCACGGAGTTCGTGAAGTGGCTGCCGCAGGCGCGCGGGAAGTTCGTTCTGGTTGCGGCCCCGCAGCCAACGTGCCGGCCAACGAGCGACTGGGCAGACAACGCGACTCCCGAATCGAAGCAACGGATGGATTCGCTGCGCGCGCAGATCAATCGCGAATGGTCTGGTCGCAACATTCGGGGCACCGGATACAACCTCTCGCTCGGCACCGGAGATCTAGGCCTTCGCATGGAGAAGGCGGGAATAGCAGGGATGATCACCTCGCGGCCGAAAAATGCATGGGGCACGATAGAAGTCTTCGAGACATACAACACGCGTGCTCCTGCGATCGCACTGAGCTGCGAAGACTATGGCCTTGTCTTCCGGCTCACTGAATCAGGCGCACGGTCGCAGATCAGAATGAATCTGGATGCCGCGCTGCTTGGGGAGCAGCCGATCTACAACACGATCGCGATGATCAGAGGCAGCGAGAAGCCTGACGAATACGTCGTTCTCTCGGCGCACTTCGATTCGTGGGACGGATCATCAGGTGCAACCGATAACGGCACCGGCACTCTCACGATGCTCGAGGCGATGCGAATACTTCGGCAGATTTATCCAAAGCCAAAGCGGACCATCATCGCAGGTCACTGGACGGGTGAAGAGGAGGGTGAAGTCGGATCGCGCGCGTTTACCGAAGATCACCCTGAAGTAATCAAGGGACTTCAGGCCTTGTTCAATCAGGACAATGGAACAGGCAGAGTTGTCCGCATCACTGGAGCGGGTCTTCCTGACGCAGCTGAGCACATGACGAGATGGCTCGACGCAGTTCCACGCGAGCTGCGATATGAGAACA
>DASUXX010000464.1:0-5394 GCA_036377755.1 Gemmatimonadaceae bacterium | reverse complement strand
AGGGATGCTACGGTGGTGAGTGCGAGCCTGATCCTGGAATCGCAACCGGTGTCATGGCAGACGTAATGACCATGGCATTCGGTAACTTCGGCGCGCGCTTCAATGGTCAGGAGCCGCGTCTTGCATACAACAACAGCTCGTCCGCAGGTGACGGACACGTTTCGTCAGATCCGTACGATGCGATGTACGGAGCGCTCGGTGCAGCGAACGATGGTCTCAAGGCCATCAAGCGCGGCATCCCGGCCAAGGCGTCTAACTCGGCTCCAGATGAAACGGAGGCGTTCCAGACGTTCGCGTGGCTGGTGCAGGGAATGGCGCTTGGCTTCGAGTCGCAGGTTTGGGACAAGGGTTTCGTCGTCACCGAAGACACCGAAGACGGGACCGCTACCCTTGTCGATTACAAGGCCGTCCGCGATGCAGCAGTCGCCAGCCTCGATAAGGCAATTGCAGGCGCAGCCGGAAAGAGCTGGACCATTCCTACCGAGTTCACGCCGGGCATGACGCTGACGGCGACGAACCTCGGCAAGATGGCGAACACGATGGCCGCCCGCGTTCTTGCCTACAACGCACGCAACGCGACCGAGAATACCGCAACGAACTGGACGAAGGTTCTTGCCTACGCCAATGCCGGCATCTCGACTGGCTCGAACACCTTCGATCTCCAGATCACCGGAGACGGCGGCAACAGCTGGTATGACCTTACCAAGGGTTATGGCGAGCTCGAGAGCTGGGTCCGTGTCGACCAGCGAATCGTGCAGGAGGCAGATCCTTCGCAGCCGATCGTCTATGCTGACGCAACGCCGCCCGCTCGTGCAAACCCGGCAGACCTTCGCTGGGCGCACGGAACGCCGGATGCAAACGGCGACATCCGTCAGCCGGGCGCAGATTTCTGGTTCATCAACAACATTCCGTTCGCAATCGCACGCGGTGCGTACTTCTTCAGCCAGTGGTCGCATGCCCGTTATGTCGATCACTCGTATGAAGTCGACGCTCCGTTCCTGACGACGGTTCCCTACGTGCTTCGCGCCGAAAACGATCTCCTGATCGCTGAAGCGTTGATTCGCACGAACGGTGACCGTGCGCGTGCAGCGGACCTCATCAACAAGACGCGCGTTGGCCGCGGTGGTCTTGCGCCTGTAACGGCAGCGACCCCGACCAACGACCTTCTTGGCGCGATCTTCTATGAGCGCGACGTCGAGCTGTTCGACACCGGTGCCGGTCAGGGCTGGTTCGATCGCCGTCGTATCGATGCATCTGTCACGTACAACGGCCTGAACATCGGTAACATCTGGGCGTTCCGTGGCGGCTCGAACCTCCAGAAGGGAACTCCGCGTCACCTCCCGCTTCCTGCAAAGGAGCTGGAGACGCTTGGCATGCCGGTCTACACGTACGGTGGCAACACGCCGAACCCGATCTTCCCCGAAATGTAAAGGGGAGGGCTCAGAGGGCGACGCCCGCGCCTTCGGCGCGGGCTAGCCTGACAGAGCTAGCAGAGACGCTGAGAAGCAAATGAGGCCGCGGGCATTATGCCCGCGGCCTCATTGCTTTGCTGCGTCTCTGTTACTCTGTGTCTCTGTTAACTCTGTCGGCGCGTCTGCGTGCGCTACGCGCACGCAGACATCGCCCTCTGTTAACTCACGAGTTTAAGGTTACCGCAAGCAACCAGCGCTTCCATCGACTGCTGGCGCGAACGGTAGATATCGACGTGATATGCACCACTCGTCGGCAGCTCGATCGACAGAGTGCCGTTAACCTGCGCACGGCCACCTGTTCCAACATTGAGCTCGGGGAAGCTTCCCATCGGGAGGATCGGCAGCGACGGCGATCCGCAGCTTCCTGCAACGATGGCCCAGCTCAGGAAGCGATCCTGTCCGGAATAGTTGAAGACGAGGTTGAAGCTGGAAATCGACTGAGATGCGCCGCGGCTCCACGTGAACTCGCCGTAGCTCTTGTCACGCGTAGACTGGCCGACATCGGCGCGGCTTTGCGTCACCGACTGCAGGCGGCTCGTCCAGCGGGCATTATTGCCGAGAACCACGTTGCTCGACGCAGCTGTCGTCCCGCCCGAAGTTCCTGATGATGCACAACCGGCGATCGCGATCATGCCGGCACCGAGCGCGGCGAACAATATCTTCTGCTTCATAGTGGTGTTCTTCCTCCATTGGTGGAAATGAGCCGCGACGCGGCGATAATGTTGATACCCCACGGTATCCGGAAAGTCAAACCCGCCGTCAAACCTTTGCTTTCTGCTCTTTTGGAAATAGCGGTTCACCTTTCGTCACCTGCCACCCCGCAGGGTCGAGGGACTCCATCGATTCAAAAGTGAGTTCGGCTGGTGTTCCAGGCGCACCAAGCATGCGCCACAGCTCTTCTGTCTTCTGGGGCATGAACGGCGTAAGAAGAACACTTTGTCTCAAGAGCTCCCTGGCGAGTGCGCCGAGAGTTCGATCGAGCTCGGCATCGTTTGCTGAATCCTTTGCGAGCTTCCACGGCGCCTGGCGATCCACGAATTCATTCGCGCGAAAGATCATCTGCCACACGGCTTTCAATGCGTCGTGCAGCATGTAGCCCTCGGAGCCGTCGAGTGCCTTGTGATACGCGGCAATGTTGGATTCTGCATTCGCGTCGAGACCCGCATCGCTGCCGGAGGGAATGACTCCGCCGCGATAGCGCTCGATCATCGAGACGGTGCGGCTCGCAAGATTTCCCCACGCATTCGCGAGGTCCGCGTTGTATCGCTCCTCGAATCGCTCCCAGGCAAAGTTGCCATCGGCATCGAATGGAACCTCACGCAGAAGAAAGTATCGAAACGCGTCAGCGCCGAACCGTTCGATCACCTCGTTGAGATCGAGTCGCACTCCAGCCGACTTGCTGAAGCGCTCACCGCCAAGAAGTACAAATCCGTGCGCCCATACTTTGCGCGGCAGCTCCAATCCGGCCGACATCAGCATTGCGGGCCATATAATCGCATGAAATCGAGTGATGTCCTTTCCGATGACATGCAGATCTGCGGGCCATAGCTTCCTGTAGCCGTCGAGAGGATATCCAGTCGCCGTGAGATAGTTTGGCAAAGCGTCGAACCACACATAAGTTGTCTGGATCTCGCCATCGCTCGAGGGGCGTGGGAAGGGAACACCCCATGAAAATCGGGAGCGGCTTGCCGAGATGTCCTCGAGTCCCTGCTCGATGAGCGCGAGCATTTCATTGCGACGACTGCGCGGCCCGAGGAAATCCGTGTTCGCAATCAGGTCGCGCAGGCGATCGGTGTATTTCGTGAGGCGGAAAAACCAGTTCTTCTCTGCCACCCACTGCAGCGTGCGCGTCGGATGAAGAATGCATTTTCCCTGGATGATCTCGTTGTCCTGCTTGAATGATTCGCAGCCAACGCAGTACCACCCCTCGTATGCTTTCTCGTAGAAATCATCCGGCGAGTTATGGAAGATCTGCTCGATGAGCGCCCGCACTCCTTCGCGGTGATCCTCCGCAGTCGTTCGCATGAACCTGTCATTCGAAATCGACAGCTTCTTCCACATGGTCTCGAAGCGGAGCGCGATCTCATCGACAAGTGCCTGCGGAGTTACGCCTCGCTCCGCCGCTTCTGCTGCGACTTTCTGACCATGCTCATCGTTGCCGACGAGAAAGTAGACGTCGTCGCCACGGAGCCTGTGATAACGCGCTATCGCATCGGCGCCGATTTTCTCGAATGCATGACCGTGATGTGGATCACCGTTCGCGTAGTCGATTGCACACGTGATGTAGAACCGGCCCATTCAGCGCTCGCCTTGATCGCCGCTGCCGCGGCCCCTGCGTCCGCCGCGCTTTCCGCGGCGGCGGCGCGCGCCGGAATCGTCGCGGTCACCGGCACGCGTCGACGGCGACGAATCACTCCCGTTCTCAGTCGCGACAGGCTCTCCCGCACGTGCATCGAAGGCAATGTGCTCGCGCGCAGCCGGAATCTCATGCTCTGTCGTATACATGAGCTCCGGCGAGATCTCGAATCCGTTGTCGTCGTCTGCTGCAGCTGAATCCTGTGGTGTGAGCTTTCCGCCAGCTGCTGCGAGCTCTCGGTTGAAATCCACGAGCGACACGACCCGGCTTTCGCCTTCACTTGACTTGAGTGTTATTCGCTCGCGAAAGATGTCGATCGCGAGAACCTTTTCTTCGCCCTTTGCGGTGACGACGACTTTTCCTTCCTTGGGAAATTTCTTTCTGCTCTGTACGTAGAAGTCGTGCTCGTAGCGGAGACAGCACATCAGCCTCCCGCAGGCTCCCGAGATCTGCGCAGGATTCAGCGAAAGGCGCTGATCCTTTGCAACTCCGAGATTCACAGGCCGCAGCTCAGGGAGCCATGATGCGGAGCAATACTGTCTTCCGCACCTGCCGATTCCGTCGAGGCGCTTGGCTTCATCACGCACGCCGATCTGCTTGAGCTCGATGCGCGTGCGGAACAGCGATGCGAGATCGCGCACGAGATTGCGAAAGTCGACGCGTTTTTCTGCGGTGAAATAGAACGTGAGCTTCTTGCGGTCCCATTGCCATTCGGCATCGGTGAGCTTCATCGCAAGATTGTTCGCGGTCACGCGCTCCATTGCCTTGCGTCGCGCATCTTCATTCTGTCGCGCGAGCTCTGTCGCTGCTGCCGTGTCCTTCGGCGTTGCAAGCCGCAGCGCCTTGCGCGTCGGCGCGGACGTTCCGCAGCCATGCGAGCAGCCGCCATTTCTTGTCTGCGCCAGCTCGCCGAGTGAGTGCACGTATCCCAGATCCTCACCGCGATCCACGTCGACGATGACAGCGGACTTCAGTGCAGGAGGATCGGGATAATCCCAGAGAAAAAATTCTTTGCGGTTGCCTCGAAAGGCGACCTCAACAAGATGGGCCATAAAGTGCGGCGATTAGCTATCGGCGACTGGCTACTGGCAAAGCACCTGTTGTCCTGCCAGTCGCAAGTAGCCAGCTGCCAGTAGCTGGCTTGTTTATTCTGTCCATTGTCCGAGGCGCAGAAATTTCTGCCGCCTGCGGCGCACCAGCTTCTCGGGGCGGAATTTCCGCAGCTCCTCGAGATGCCGGTTGAGCGTCTCCTGTAATACCTTCGCGGTTGCGGCATGATCCGTATGCGCGCCGCCGGCTGGCTCAGGAACAATCTCGTCGATCACGCGCAGCTCGAACAAGTCCGGCGCGGTAATCCGCAGCGCCGACGCTGCCTTCTCGCGCATCTCAGGGCTCTTGCCGTCTTTCCATAGAATGGTTGCGCATCCTTCGACACTGATCACCGAGTACACTGCGTTCTCGAGCATCAGTACGCGGTCCGCAACACCGAGAGCGAGCGCGCCACCCGAGCCGCCCTCGCCTATTACCGTAGCGATGATTGGAACGGTGAGCTGGCTCATCTCGAGA
>DASUXX010000463.1:0-5189 GCA_036377755.1 Gemmatimonadaceae bacterium | reverse complement strand
CCGTAGCCAGTAGCAGCTTTAGCGCTTAGCCCTTAGCGTGCTAAAACGGGACTGCGCTTTTAGCTCTTTGGTGCTACTAGCTAACCGCGCCGTTCTGTTTTAGCACGCGAAGGGCTAGGCGCTAAAGCTGCTACTGGCTACGAGCGCGCGTGAGCGCCGCGTCGTTAAGCCGTTAAAGGGTAATCTTCAAAGGTTCAACAAGGCGGGCAGTAATGTCTCCGCCGGCAGGAATGCAACGATCCTTCTGCGTTTTCGGGCGCGATGCAATTGTGCCGATCGCGGCGCCACCTGCAGCACCGATCAGTGCGCCTTGAACTCCCCCACCGGCAACTGCTCCGATAGCTGCGCCAAGTCCGGCGCCGGCAGTTGCGTTGCGGGCGGTGTGGCGCGGATAACCCACCTTCTCGGTTTCCGCATAAGTGACGAGAGTCTCAGGCGCGTAGTGCTGCTCAGTAAAAGTGAGAGACTCGATCACGAGATCCATGTCGCCTTTGGTCGAAACAACCCGCGCGATTGCAGGCGTACCCTTTGGCAGTACTACTCCGATAGGTCCTACAACGTCCTCTGACAGATGCGTGTAGAACTTGTCACCGACTCGGCTCATGCTTGCGCATACGCGCTGATCGGAAGCAAGGGAGAACTCGAGACCGGCGGGGAGAAGTGCTGAACTTCGCATCGGAGTCGTCGTGGTTCGTCTCGATTCTCGCGTTCTGTTTGTTGTCTCGCGCGATGATGAGACGATGATGTCGCTAATTCTGGACTTCACCACGCGATTGGTTCGCGATGGGGTGGAGCGCGCAACGGCTGTGCGGCGGACAACTTTTCTGGTCGATTGAGTCGGCGCTGCCGCTGCAACGGATCGAGGTGCCGTCGCTGACTCTGCCGGCGCGGGGCTGCCAACGTGCGAAGGCGTCGTCGCAACTGGAGAGCTTATCACCGGGCCCGCCGCTTGTGCCGGTACCTCATCGATCGGGTCCGAAGGTGCGGCGGCCAATTCTTCCGCAATGCCTGTTTCGACGGGCTGAGCGAGCGTGTCGCCCCTGGCTGACATCACTTCTCGCGCAAGTGTGGTGTCTTCAGCGAGAACGTCACCAATCGATTTTGAATTATTTCCGCAGGCGGCGAGGGCAGCGGTTGCGGCGAGAGCGAAGGCGAGCGAACCGAGAGCAGTCTTCATCGAACTCCGTCAGCGTAGGGGACACTCTTCGTACACATCTGTTTGTGAGAGTTCCAACACCGCGGCAATGGGTACTGGGGATATGGGTCTTGGGTTCTTAATGTCCTGTGTACCGGGTCATGATGTTGTGGGTGGTGTGTAACCCTGTACCCGTCACTTCATGACCCACTACACATGACATTAAGAACCCAAGACCCATATCCCCAGTAGCCAGAAGCTGCTTCAATAGTAGGTAGAATCCAGCGACGTCAGGCGCGAGCGGATCGCGCTCCAATAATTACGCACGCTATTCGATGCGCGCGATGAGCTCATCGACGTATCAACTCGGCGAGCCGCATTCAGAAGTGCACGGGTTGCCGCGGTCATTGTCTCGTTCGTATTGGACGAGCGGATTACCTGCTCATAGAGCGACGCGTTGTCAGCAAACGCGGAGAGTGCAAACCACAGATCGAGATCGGCGTCACCGTAAACAGTGCTGCCGAATCTTCCCGTCGATGAAACAGAGAGATCCTGACGCTGTCTTGCGGCTGCAGTCTGCGCATCGCGTCGAAGTGTCGCAGCCTGATCGGCAGTGAGGTACATCCCACTCGATCCGGTCGAACCATTTCCAACGATTCCGGTCAATCCAAGTGAGCGTACCGTGCGCCAATCGAGATTGCCCGTACCGGTCAGTCCCTTGTCGACCTGGTATTCGAAGATCGCGCGCTGCGTTGCGTACGTGAGCTGTCCATCGACAGTTCCGCGATAGTAACTCTGCCGCGCGAGCTCCTGCTGCGCTGCGCGAATCATGTCAGCAGAAGTGAATACAGTCGCATCACTGTTGCCGCGTCGCGTTCCGCGCGCGCGAAGTGAAACGGCCTGCTCGAGCTGCACTGCGAGCGTGGTTCCGGCTGATACGCTCACGTTGCGCCCCTCGGAGAGGAGTGCGCCGAGTGCGCTGAGAAAATTATTCGACGAGCTGCCCTGCGATCCGGCACCGGCGATTGCCGCACCGATTCCACCGCGACCCCCGACGAGAACTACACGCGGATCGGAGCTCTGCTCGATCTGTCGACGCTCTTCTGCATCAGTGCTCGTGAGTCTTCCGCGAATGGGATAAACAGTTCCATCAGAAAGTGTGAGTCGATCGAAGCTGACTTCGATCACGCCTGATTGCGATCGCGTCGCGGGCTGAACGTAAGTGATCGATCCGCGGATGCGACTGCCGCGCGGGATCACTGTGTAGTTGTCCAGTCCAATTGAGTCGGCAACGACAGTCTCGAAGGTCTGTCCGACTCGTGCTGTCGACGATTCGAGCTGAGTCTGTGTGCGAACGAGAATGACGCTTCCTGCAGGAAGCGTCAGCCGGCTTTGTGCTCGAGCGGATGATAAGGCGAAAACCGACATCGTCGCGCCGATGGCTGCATACGATAGGGTTCGTCTCGAGAGTTGCATTCCTGCCTCCTGAAAAGTGGGGACCTGATGTTTCCACTTTTCAAGAGATGTACCTGCACGGCACAAATGTTCGATAGGAACAAAAAGACTCGCTCTTATCTCCTTTCCCTGGCAACACGCCGCGGCAAGCGCCGGCGTCCACAATCAGTCTTTCAAGCCGGATCGTGCATGCGTTTGCCGCGGCGGTTTGCGTATTACTCGATTACCTCTTTCCGGTGAGATTGTCCCACGCGTCGCGGACTGAGTCCTTCACATTGTCCCACGTCGAGCTGCCGCGATGTTCATACCTGTCCCAGTCAGTCGAAAGAGTGGATTCGACATCGTTCCAGTTTCTTCCGCGATAGCGATTGGCCGCATCGTATCCAAACCGGTACGCGGGTGCATAATCTTCAAACCGGCGATCCGCAGTCACGTACGGCCGGTCCCTGAAATTCTCCCGCCACCATCTTTCGTCGAGATTCCAGTCGCCCGAGAATGATCCCGGATTTGCCGCGCTGCCGGTCAATCCGATGTCGTTCACGTTTCCTTTTGCGAGATTGTCTTCCATTTCTGCTCCTGATGCTTCAACCCGTTTTTTTTTTGCGGCAGAGATCGTGCCCAAATTCAGTCTTTCCACTTTGTATTTTGAATTGAAAACTTTGTAGCATTAGAGCATGTCACGCGCATTCGTAAATGAAGATGCCGGCCACTGGGGAAATCCCGGCAAGCGATTCAATCTCCCCGATCGCGATGATCCAGGCTTCGATCGAGCTGCTGCAGAAGCAATGCTCGAAGCTGCGCGTGAAGGCGATACAGGATCGGCCGAGATGGCGACCGGATACTACTGGGGTGAGGAGAAGCTCAAGCCATACGTGCGAGAGATACTCGAGCGTGTACGAGATTCAGGTGATGAGAGGCTGGTCCAGCTTGCGGAGAGATTCCTGCGTTAAAGAACTGGTGACTGAGTACTGGGTTTGAGAACTGGAAACCGGGAACTCGTTACTGGACACTGATAGCTCTCGCTCTGGATGGGTCTAAACCCTTTCAGAACGAGAGCTATCGGTTTCCAGCTATGAGTTCTCAGTGTCCAGTTCTCAAACCCAGTACCCAGTACTCAGTTCTAGTTCCTACTTCCCCTTCGGCGGCGGCTGGGTACCACGAAACGTTGCGAGAACCGGCGCAAGAATGTCGTCGATCTCACGCAGCTCATCATCAGGAATGATTTTCCCCGACGCGGCAGCATTGTCGTCCACCTGCTCCGGACGGCTCGCACCAACAATAGCCGATGCGACATTCGGCTCACGCAGCACCCACGCAAGCGCAAGCTGAGCCATCGTCAAATCGAGCCGTGCTGCGATTGGACGCAGCTCCTGAATCGCCGAGAGAAGCGAATCGTTCCTGAGGTCATCGCTCCAGAACGTGTTCATCTCATCACTCGCTGCGCGCGAATCACGCGGCGGCGGCTGACCCGGTAGGTACTTCCCTGTGAGCACTCCCTGACCAAGCGGTGACCACACGATCTGGCTGATTCCATTCGCAGCGCAAAGTGGAATCACTTCGTCCTCGGGCTTTCGCCAGATCATCGAATATTGGGGCTGGCTGCTGACAAATTTTACAGTACCAGGGATCGCAAGCGATGCAGCAATCTGCTCAGCAGTCCATTCACTGAAGCCGATGTAGCGCGCCTTGCCCTGGCGAACGACATTGCTCAGTGCCTCCATCGTCTCCTCGAGCGGTGTATTCACATCGTAGCGATGACACTGATACAGATCGACGTAATCAGTATTGAGCCGCTGCAACGAAAGATCGATCTGCTTGTAAACCTGTTCCGCAGACAATCCGCGATCCGTCTCGGTCATCGGGAAATACAATTTCGTCGCGAGTACGTACGAGTCGCGCGGCCGATTCTTCAGGGCCTTTCCGAGAAACGATTCCGCAGCGCCCTTTCCGTAAATGTTCGCAGTGTCGATGAAGTTGATACCGCAATCGAACGCGCGGTTGAGACATGCAATTGCGTTGCTATCGTCGACACCAAGCCCATACGTCAGCCATGAGCCCAATGAGATTTCCGAAACCGTGAGATCGCTGTCGCCAAGTTGTCTGTATTTCATGATTTCAAAATCGTTGCAGTATTCGAGCTAGACCTTTGAAAAGTGACTTCCTACGTTTGTGGCGCGCAAATCACCTGTCATTTGGAGAGTGCGAATGAAGAGTGTGCTCAAATGGATTGGCTACATCGTCGGCGGACTTCTCGTAATCATACTCGGCGCGGTCGGAACCGTATATGCGATCACCGGATCGCGCATGGGTAAGACCTACTCGACGACAGTTCCATCGCTCACGATTCCGTCTGACTCAGCCGCTGTTGCTCGAGGGCGTCACCTCGTTGAGAACGTGGGCAAGTGTCAGGGATGCCACGGTGATGATTACGCCGGAAAATTCGTCGCAAATGAGCCGGTTTTTGCGCGACTCACGTCGTCGAACCTGACAAAGGGCAAAGGAGGAATCGGCGGAACATATACCGATGATGACTGGGTTCGTGCGATTCGGTACGGAATCGGCCGCGATGGAAAGTCACTTCTATTCATGCCGTCAGAGC
>DASUXX010000462.1:0-6144 GCA_036377755.1 Gemmatimonadaceae bacterium | reverse complement strand
TACGTCCGCGACCCCATCACGTAGCAGTCAATCGACTTCAGGAACGCCTGGACGAGCTCCGGGTCCATCGTCGCGCCTTCGGCGAAGTGGTCGGAAGTCTCGAGCCAGTCGACACTCCCGTCCATGCGCGCAATGAAGCCGTCCAGGCTCGCTGCCATGTGAATGGTTACGCGGGATTCGCCTTGTGTCACGCCATCAACCATATTTACTTTGTGCAATAAAGTACTTTGACCGACCGACGATCAGGTAGAAAACCTGCCGCACCCTGCATATCCTCGCACGAGCTTCGCATACTTGAAATAATATGACGCAACCTTCCGGCGAATTCCTCGAGCTCCAGGCAGCACTCGCCGGAGAATATTCCCTCCAGCGCGAGATCGGCCGCGGCGGAATGGGAATAGTCTACCTCGCACGCGACGTTCAGCTCGATCGTGATGTTGCGATAAAAGTCCTTCCCGCACACCTCGCAAGCCTCTCCACTGCACGCGAGCGTTTCGTTCAGGAGGCGCGCACAGCCGCCGGACTCTCTCACCCGCACATCGTCCCGATCCACCGCGTTGGTGAAGCGAACGGGTTCGTCTTCTTTGTCATGAGCTACATAGAGGGCGACACACTCGGCGAACGCCTTCGCGCACAAGGTCCTCTATCGCCCGCCGATGCGGCTCGAGTGATGCGCGAGGTTGCATGGGCGCTCGCCTACGCGCACGGCCGTGGCATCATCCATCGCGACATCAAGCCGGACAACATTCTCCTCGAAGCCAGCACGGGCCGTGCGATGGTTACGGACTTCGGAATTGCCCATGGCGGTGGCCAGACAGCGTTGAGCGACATCGGGAAGATCATGGGCACTGCGCATTTCATGAGTCCTGAGCAAGGCCTGAATCAACCACTTGATGGACGCAGCGACATATACTCGCTCGGCGTGGTCGCATATCTCGCCGTAAGTGGACGGCTTCCGTTCGAAGAAGACACCATTGCAGCCCTGATCGCGCGACAATCGTCAGAAGCACCGCCAGGTTTGATGAGCGTTGCACCAGGAGTTCCGCATGCACTGGCATCGGCCGTCGATCGCTGTCTCGATCCTGATCCGGAGCAACGCTTTCCAGACGGTGAAGCACTGGCAGCAGCGCTCGCGCCGTCACCTGATGCTCGCGCTGCTTTACCCCCAATGCTCAGGGCGTGGCTTGCCGCAAAGAATCCCCTGACCGCTCCGTACTTCGCCTGGAGCATGGGCTTCAGCATTCTGACAGCCGGCAATATCTACGGATGGGCTACAGGCAATCCGGGCTCGACCCTTGGCAACGTCGCCGCAGTGCTTACGCTTGCCCTGTTGCCGGTTTTTCCAATCGTTGGATTCCACATCAATCAGGGACGCAAACAATTCCGCGCTGGATACACACTCGCCGATCTGCGAAGTGCCCTGGCTGTTGCGGAGAAAGAACGGAATGAGAGCGCGGCTTTAACGCGCGAAGATGAAAAGAGTTTCGGGCTGAAGGCGCTGCAGGTCGCGACGATAGCATCGGCTGGCTGGCTCGCTGTCACTCTTGGACTGCTGATGCTCGGGATCATTCACGAGAATCGCACCCCGATAGCATGGCTCCTTACTCCCGTTGGAACCACGATGCTTCTTGGTGCTGCCAGCAACGCACTCGACCTGCAGTTCATCCCGACGCGAGTCAAGAACTGGTGGAAGACAGGGATTCGCGATCGTATCTGGAATTCCAGGATTGGTGAGTGGCTTGCACACCGGTTTGGCGCGCCGACTCAATCGCGAGCAGTCGGAGGCGGAGTGTTCCGTCCTACCGAAGCAGCGCTTGGGCTGGCCGCCTCAGAACTCTTCGCAGCTTTGCCTGAGCCTTATCGGGTAGAGCTCTTCGAGCTTCCGTCGATTGTCTCAGCACTCGAAGCTCGCGCGGCCGAAGCGCGCGCTGAGATGGATGTAGTTAACGCCCTCGCGCGTCCCGGCTCTCAGGACGACAGCATACTCGAAAAAAGAAGACAGACTGCGTCAACCCACCTCTCGGCAAGTGTGAGTGCGCTCGAGCGAATCAGGCTCGATCTGTTGAAGCTGCACGCAGGGAACAACGACCTGAAGCCGCTCACGACATTGATCGAAGAAGCGAATCTCGTGAGGCAGGAAGTTGCTCGACTTGCGGAAGCGGAGCAGGAGGTAGACGACGCCATCGACCGAAGGTATAGATGACGGGATGATCGAACACGATGTGATAATTGCGGGCGGCGGTCCGACAGGAATGATGCTCGCGGCCGAGCTGGCTCTCGCTGACGTCGACGTTGCGATTGTCGAGCGGCGAACAAGTCCTGACCTGGTCGGATCGCGTGCGGGAGGCTTTCATTCCCGTACGATCGAAGTCTTCGACATGCGTGGCATCGCCGATCGCTTTCTCAATGAAGGTCAGACAGCACAGATCGTTCGGTTCAATTTTGTGCTTCTGGACATGAGTGACTTTCCAACTCGCCATCCTTATGGCCTCGCGCTTTTCCAGAATCGCATAGAGCGGATTCTCGCCGACTGGATCGCCGAGCTCGGCGTGACTGTCTACCGTGGCCTTGAACTAACCAGCTTTACGCAGAATGACGACAGTGTCGATATCGACGCCTCCGATGAATCATCGATGCGCGCGAAATATCTCGTTGGCTGCGATGGTGCACGCAGCACTGTTCGCAAGATCGCCGGCATCGAGTTCGCAGGATCCGATGCAACCACGAGCTGGATTCTCGCCGAAGTCGAAACGCGAGACGAGCCAGCGTGGGGAATGCGACAGGACGCATATGGTTCTCAGCATGCAATCGCAAAGGGAGATGGTGGCCATGCGCGAATTGTTCTCAGCGAGCGTGAGCCAAAGTACGACGATCCATCGCTGGCCGAACTCAGCAAAGCGTTGGTCGATATTTACGGAACAGATTTCGGCGTACACGATCCCGTTTCGCTCTCGCGATTCAATGACATGACCCGCCAGGCGGTATCGTACCGCGACAGACGCGTGCTGCTCGCCGGCGATGCCGCACATATCCACCCACCGATTGGCGGACAAGGCCTAGGCATCGGTGTTCAGGACTCAGTGAATCTCGGATGGAAACTCGCTCAGGTGATTAAGGGGACGTCATCGGAAACCTTGCTCGACACGTATCACTCGGAGCGGCATCCGGTTGCAGCGCGAGTGCTGAAGAATACGATGGCACAGTCGGCTCTTCGTCGAACAGATGACCATACGAAAGCGCTTGCCGAATACGTCGCTGGTTTTCTTGCCAGCGATGACACTCGCAAGCGAGTCGTTGCGGAGATGTCAGGACTTGGTGTCCACTACAATCTCGACGATGGACACCCACTGCTCGGCAGGCGAATGCCTGACCTCGATATCGTGACTGCCGAAGGGCAAGCTCGCGTGTTCACGCTTCTGCACGACGCACGGCCGGTCTTTATCAATTTTGGGGAACCGATCGACATTTCGCCGTGGAATGATCGAATAGTGTCGATTCATGCGACGTACGATGGAGCGTGGGAGCTTCCCGAGATCGGCGTCGTCGCATCGCCTTCGGCAGTATTGATCCGCCCTGATGGTTACGTCGCCTGGGTCGGCGAGGGGAACCAGGCAGGGCTCGTCGAAGCGCTCACCGCCTGGTTTGGAGAACCTGCTCGCAGTTAGAGCGACTTAGATGTCGATTGGCTCTACGCGCACAGCAGTGCCGTAGCACAATACTTCCGTCACTCCTGTCATCAGCTCATTTGCATCGTAGCGGATGCCGATCACTGCATCGGCCCCCGCTTCGTGCGCCTGCACGAGCATCGTGTCGAACGCCTGCTTCCGTGTTCGCTCCGCAAGCTGAGTGAACAACGAGATGTTGCCGCCGAACATTGTCTGCAGGCTTGCGCCTACAGTTCCGAATACCGACCTCGAGCGCACAACCACACCGCGAACCACTCCAAGTGTGTCGACAATGCGAAAGCCGGCGATGTCGAATGCCGTCGTTGTCATGTTTGCCGGAATGTCGGCTGTCTGCGAATGGATGATGGAGGTCATTGATTGAAGTGGTAATGGTGAGAAATGCAGTTAGCGCTCATTGTCGAGTGAAAGCTCGAAACGGATGACCTTGCGCTTGAAGCCCAACCGTCCAAGAAAGCGGTGCATGTCGTCATTGAATGCCCATGACGACGCTTCGATCGTGCGAATTCCCTTTCCATTGGCTGCTGCGATTGCAGCTTGCATCAGCGCCTGCCCTATGCCATGCCTGCGATGACTGGGATCGATCGCGACCTGATCGATCTCGCACCAGTTGCGGGCGGGTGAGAACGGCGTAACCGGTCGCTGATGGTATATCGCAAGCAGGTAACCGATTGCCGTGCCATCGGCCTCCGCGATCCAGCACGCCGTATCTGAATGGGCAAGACGTAATTGGTACCAATCGGTGAGCTCATCGAGACCGGGTGTCCGAAAATGATCCGGCCTTTGCTCAAAATGCAAATCATGAACGAAACGATTCAACTGCGCTACGACGATTGCGTCATTGACAGTCGCTTGCCGTATCGATGTCATCCTGCCCTCGCTACGGTGAGCGCATAACAGAATCAATCATGTGGAGATACACGGACAGTGGTGGCATTCCCATGGTTTGTCTACGTTCATCAACGTGGGCGGAATCTGCGATCGGATCCAGTACCAGCTTGCCTTCCTTGAAGGAAAGCTGCGTTCCGTATATCTGCGGTTTACCTGATTTGATGGCGAGTCTGTCAGTGAGAAGTGCGACATCCTGGCCTTTCAGGTCACCACGTCGATAACTCTCGGTAATGAACGGCAGCATCGACCGCATGAACGCTGTATCCTGAGTGGCATGCTGCACGATGATAAACGCAGCATTGACTGCAGAATCACCAATTTGTGCAGATGTTGGCCAGCCCCATCGTGCGACATACGATTTGAGCCACGCGGTGTTAGCGGAATCCGTCCGCATCATGGCGACTATCTGCGCTGAGTCGAGCCTGCCACCAGCACCAAATGCTTCCCGGACTTTCTGGTCGGCGATGATACGCGTCTCGAGCTGCTTGCGTGCTTCCGCAAGGTCCGTCGATGAAGGCTGATCACTACCGCGACAACCCTGTAGCACGAAGGCGAGAACAATCGTGCCGGCAGTCGCGAGTGATCTATTCATACCGCCGCTTCAGTCCAGTAACCGAGTTCGATACGATCTTCTCGAGTACTGAGTGATCGAGATCAGAGAGCCGCTTAAAGTACAGGCAGGATCTTCCCATCTTGTGCCTGCCAAGCTGAGACAACAACGCCTTCTGCTCCTTCCCTTCTCCACTGACATAAACCACGAGCTCCCGCCCGCGGATCGCAAAACCGGTCAAAGGTGCTTCGCCGCTGCGTCCACTCTCGTAAGTGTAGCGATACGAGCCAAAGCCAACGATGCTCGGCCCCCACATCTTCGGTGACTTACGCGTGACTTTCTTCAGAACCCTGATCAGCTGACGACAGTCGGCGCTCTGCTGCTCATCAGCTCTCGACGAGATGTAATCGTCTACGCTCGCACCAGTGAATTTCGTCTTGTTCTCTGCCATTGAAGAGCCCTCACACAAGTCTCGCAGCAAGCATCGTTACATCGTCGTGCGGATCAGCATGCTTCCCGAATGTCTCCAGTGCTCCGAGTACTGCACCGACCATCTCAGCCGGAGCGCTATCGGGGTTGGCACGCAACAGTTCTCGCAGACGCTCTCCACCATACACCTCGCCTGTCGGGCTGTGGGCCTCTACCAGACCATCCGTGAACGCAAGAAGCGAATGACCTTTCTCGAGAGTGCGCGTCACTGCCCTGAATGGAATATCGGGCATCATTCCCAGTGCAGGTCCGGTAGGCCGCAGCTCGTCGATGCTGCCATCGGGAGCAATGATCAGTGCAGGCTCATGGCCGGCATTCACGTAAACGAGCTCACCTGAATACGGCTCGAGCGACGCCAGAAATACGGTCGCGAACATGTTCGTTCGACCATGCAGTCGCGCGATGTAATCGTTCGTGAACCCAGCCACGCGGGTGAGAAGATCCGCTGGGGATGCCGATTGTATCGCCTGCATCACCATCGTGTGACGCCCGCCGATCATCTGGATGGCGCCGCCGCCTACCGGATCGGCG
>DASUXX010000461.1:0-2748 GCA_036377755.1 Gemmatimonadaceae bacterium | reverse complement strand
GCTGCTTGAACCTTCTCAGGTCGTTCTGCAGCTGGGTTTTCGGAATTGCTGAGAAAAGCTTTCCGATTTTCGCGCCGAGCGGTCCGCCTTTCGGCTTGTACTCGATGTCGAGCGTGACGATCGTTCCGCGATTTCCTGCCGCTCGCTGGAAGCGCACTGTTCCGGTGCTATCCACTTCATCGCTGTCCACCGAGCTCCAGCGGATAAGCTCGTTGGGTACATCATTCACAACGTGCGCATCGAACTCGACGCTCAACCCGGGAGGAGCTTTCACCTTCCATCGCGAACGTCCGCCAGTAGTCGGATTCACTGACTCGATCTGATCCATGAACTCCGCATAGTTCCGCGGATCTTTCCAGAAATCATAGACCTCTTCAATCGGTTTATTCACTGTCACGACTGCGGCCACGACATTGTCGACTTCGGTATCTGCAGTCTTGTAGCTTCCCGGATCTTCACCAGCGGCCGGAGATGCTTCACTCGTGAGACGCATGCTGCTTACGATGTCGAGTGCTGTCACTCCTGCGACTGCGAGTGCAGCCATTTTCAGACGCGAGTTGTCGTTGCCATCGCTGCTCATAGCGTTCTGCAGCGACCGCAGGTCGATCGCATCGCCGATTACTCTGTTCCACATCCAGTACGTGGGTTTTGGCCGCGTAAGAATTCCAAATCCTGCGGCGAGCTCGCGCACTCCATATGCGCGGAGTAATGTCTTGTGCTCTTCTTCGTCGATGCCGATCAGGCGGGCGACTGCCTGCGGCGCAAATACTTCAGCGAGGCCGAGGCCGATGCTGAACCAGCCGAGGAAATTCGTTACCGGATCTTTCTCGGATGCTACGAACTCGCTCGAATGCCACGGTGCCGGCTTGACCTCCCTGTCGGCAAATTGCGCGTCGCGCGTGCCTGCGCGCGCGGGAGCCCTGCGCCCCGGTTCGGCCCGGGCTCCATTGCCTTCGATTGTCTGCTGAGTTGCCATACTTCCTCTCTTCTGCGGTTACATCGGAACGAGAAGAGAGTTGCAGAGGATATGCCCCACCGATGGTTATTAGAGGGATTGTCGAAGTAAAATCGTGGCCGTGCTGGTTACTGGTTTTGGGCCCTTGATGTCTTGAGGTCCTGGGTCATGATGTCATCGGTTCAGGGTTACACAAGACCCACGACATCACGACCCGGAACCTCAAAACATCAAAGACTCAAGACCCGTAACCCGCCGGCTTACGTTGCTCCTCTCAGGAATTCCTGCACAACCTTTCGATAGCTTCGCCCCGTCGTAAGCCGCTTGCCGTTGCGCAGAATCAGCATCTGATCTCCCTGATCGAATGGTTCCGCGGCACGGATATGCGACGTGTTCACGATCACCGACCGATGCACTCGCAGAAAATTGTTGCCAGGAAGGCGAGCCTCGAGATGTGTGAGCGGCTCACGCACATCGTAGGCGGAATCGGCAAGATGTACCCGCGCAATGTCGTCGCGTGCCTGTATCCAGTAGATCTCCGCCGGATCCAGAAAGAGAATTTTTCCGTGAACCTTCACGGCAAAGCGACCCGTCGACGCGCTCAGTGAATTGATGCGTCGGAGCAAGGCATTCATCTGCGCGACCGTCGTGTCGTCACCGGATTGACGCACTCTCTTCGCTGCGCGGTCGAGCGTGCGATTCAATCGCTCTTCGTCGATCGGCTTGAGGAGATAATCGACAGCACCGACCTCGAACGCATCGATAGCGTAATCGTCGAATGCAGTTGCAAATATCACTATCGGCATGTTCTGCGCGCCGATCTCGCTTATTACGTCGAACCCGTCCAGCTCAGGCATCTGCACATCGAGCAGAACGCAGTCAGGTTTGAGCGACCTGATGGATTTTACGGCCTCCGCTCCCGTTGCGCATTCGCCAATCACGACAAAGTCGGATCGTCTCGATAAAAGTGATAGCAGTCGCTGGCGCGCGAGGTCTTCGTCGTCCACAACGAGTAGACGAACCTGCGATGGTGCGGGAGTGCCTGTCACGACTGAACCTCCAGAAGATCTTCAGTTTCGCTCGCCGATTCGCGAAAATGCTCGAGCGGCAGAGAAAGGTTTACGCGGAAGCCGCCGCCCGGTGCGGACGAGGTTTCGAATGAATACCGCTCACCATAGAGGTGATTGAGGCGGGTAGCGGTATTCGACAAGCCAAGTCCCGTTCCGCGCTGCTTGCTTCGCTTCGACGATGGACCGACGCCATTGTCTTCGACGTCGATGCGCAGCATGTCCCCATCAGCGCGCATGCGAACTGTTACTGCGCCGCCCGAAGCACGCGGACCAATTCCATGACGAATTGAATTTTCCACGAGCGGCTGCAGCAGGAGACTTGGCACCATTGCAGTGGCAAGCCTGTCGTCGACGTCAATGTTGACCTTGAGCTTGTCACGGAACCGCACGCGCTGGATCTCGATGTAGTGATGCAGCAGTGCAAGCTCGCGCTCAACAGTGACTTTCGGTTCTGCCGAGCTGCGCAGAATCATGCGCAGAAAGTCGCTGATCGACGCCACCATTCGCTCGGCACCGCGGGCATCGCTGCCGATCAATGCCATGGCGCCGTTCAACGCATTGAAGAGGAAATGCGGGCTTAGCTGAAGCCGAAGCGTATCGAGCTGAGCTTTTGCAAGCTGAGTTTCGACTTTCTGCCTCTCGGCGGATTCAGTGACTGATTCGAGTACCAGGCGCTCGACCCATGTTGTTGCATATGTCGCCACTCCGCCTGCTACGGCGAGA
>DASUXX010000460.1:0-12608 GCA_036377755.1 Gemmatimonadaceae bacterium | reverse complement strand
TTCGAGCTGGATTTTCTTGCGCCTCTTTTCTTCGCGACCAACGAGTTCCGTCATTGTGGTCTCGTTGTCCGTCGCGACGATGAAGTGTCTGTTGTGGAGTGCACGCAGCCTCGGCACACTGGTCGCGAGCACGCTACCTATCCGGCGGGCGGCTCAGCAATCCGCGAAGTCAAGCTCGAGCATCTCCTCGAGTCGTATACGCGCGATAACGGAATTCCTCATTTCGCCGTGAGGCATATCCCGCACGAGATATCGGCTGACGACCTCATGTCGACTGCGAAGTCATTCGGCCCTGTGCAGTATCTCGAGGGAACTCGAAGCCTGCCGCTCTATGCTGCGAGTCTTCTCCTCCCCGGCGCGGCGGTCAGCAGGCTGATCGATTCTCATTCCGGCTTCATGATGTGCTCCGAATTCGTGCATGGTGTGCTCGCGAAGCTCGGAGCCCTGCGCGGCGCGCGGTCAAAAGTTTTTCCGCCCTACATCTTCGAGAGCGCCAAGCTCTTCGGCCGGTATGACGTCGCGGGATTTTCGGAGCTCGTCCGCTTTACTCTGTGAGTGTATAGCAAAACCCCGGGTAGGCACCAATGCACAGCGAAACTACAAAAACCAGTGTGTAGGCACGGACACTCACGGACAAACACTGACACGCACGGACAAAACCAGTAAGAGAAAGAAGAAAAAAAAGCGAAAGTGGGCATCGGTGGCTGTTCCCCCGGGTTTTTGGTTTTGATCCTGTCCGCGAGTATCCTCGCCCTAGCCGGAAAGGTCTGTCGATCCCACCACACGGCCGCGGAAGCGTGTGATAACTAATGTTGACAAACTAATCCCCATGCCGGATGATGAATCGCCCCGGCCGCCCCATTAATGAATCCATTGAAGTACCGCCGAGTGCTTGTCATAGCACTCGTCGCAGCATTTCCACTTGTTAAAGCAGCGGCACAGGAACACTCTCACACGGCCGAGCCAGGTGAGATCATTCCTGTCAACCGCGCGCCTGGACCTGCTGTTCTCAAGAATCTTTCGCGCGTTCCTCACACAGTTGAAGTCACAATAACTGCGGAGCCTGCGCGGCTTTCTCTCGTTCCGGGTAAGACAACCGTCGGATATGCGTATAACGGTCGCGTTCCGGGACCATTGCTCGAAGCATATGAAGGCGACAAGGTCATCGTTCATTTCAGGAATCGCCTTCCTGAACCGACGACGATTCACTGGCATGGACTTCACATCCCGAACAAATCCGATGGTAGTCCATTCTATCCTGTGGCTCCGGGTGCCGACTACGACTACGTCTTCACCGTTGAACCGGGAAGCGCAGGGACATACTGGTATCATCCTCACCCTGACCAGGCCACCGGGCGACAGATAGCTCGTGGGCTGTTCGGATCGTTCATCATCAGGTCGCGCGAAGATCCGCTGAAAGGAATTCCTGAGAAGCTGATCGTTCTCTCGGACAATCGCTTAAAGGAAGACGGCTCGATCGATATCGCCGATCCCGAATCACATCAGGGCGGCATCGACTTCGAGAATGGGCGCGAATGCGTCTACATCTTTGCGAATGGAAAGATCGAGCCGACAATAACGATCAGGCCCGGTGAAGTGCAGCGATGGAGAATCATCAATGCAGCAGCCGCACGCGTTTTTCGTCTCGCCATTCCGGGACAGAAAATCATTCACGTTGGAAACGATGGCGGCCTGTTCGAGAAACCGGTCGAGCGTGATGACATCGTCGTCGCGAACAGCGAGCGCGTAGAGATTCTCGTCACGGGAACAGGCGCTCCAGGATCACAGACAGTCCTTCAGACACTTCCGTACGATAGATATTCGCCGCACACTCGTCCGGAAGACTGGGAGAAGACGCGCGACATCCTCAAGATTCAGTACACCAATCAACCGCGTGTAAAGGCAGCAGCGATCCCTTCAACGCTGCGCGTAATTCCCGCGATCGATACTGCACTTGCCGTGCGCACCCGCGTCTTTGCACTCGGCCAGGGATTCATCAACGGCAAGCTGCACGACATGAATCGCGTCGACGAGACGGCGAAGCTCGGCGATGTCGAGATATGGCAGATCGAGAACATCGTCGGAATGGATCACCCGTTTCATCTGCACGGGTTCCAGTTCCAGGTTATCGATCGCGATGGGAAACCGGAGACTTTCAGAAGCTGGAAGGACACGGTGAACGTGCCGAAGCATTCAGTGGTGAGAATCATTGTCAGGTTCAGCGACTTCGCCGGGAAGTGGATGTATCACTGCCATATCCTCGATCATGAGGATCATGGGATGATGGGAGTTCTCGAGGTCAACTAACGCCGGAGACCAAATGAAGCGACTGGTGAGCGCAGGCGCAGTTGCAGGTGTGGCAGTTGTGCTGGTGTCCGTAACTGCGTGGAAGCAACCGGAATCGATACAGGACAAAGCCGCGCAGATAGCGCGCGGAAGACTGCTCGTCATTCAGTCGGATTGCGGCGGTTGTCATGGCGGCGGTTCGGATCCAACGGCTAAAGGATATCTCGCCGGCGTCACGAGCCCCCAGATGGAAATCAAGATTGGACCCTGCGCGGCAGATCCGTCAGCAAAGCCATGCTTTACGACGCGGCCGAAAAATCTGACACCACACCCGACCAGCGGAACCGGGCGTTACACCGAGAGACAGATTTTCAACGCGCTCCGTTATGGCCTGAAACCCGACAAGACTCCCGACGTCGAGATCACCGGCACAACGCCAGGTCAGGGAAATTATCCCGCGAAGCCAGAGTACCTCGCTCCTCCCATGCCCTGGCCGTCATGGCGCCACAACACGGATGAAGATCTCCGCGCGATCGCAGCATATCTCCGGAACGGCCTCGCGCCTGTCGACAACAAAGTCGCCGATAGTGATGCACCACCCGATTTCTGGGCGAGTGCGTGGGCAGTTGACAATATCGGGACCTATCCCGCTCCGGCCTACCCCGCTGCAAGTGAGACGGGAAACGCTTCGGCTCAAATCGCGCAGGGGAGGCAGCTCGTCCTCACTCACGCCTGCGGCGATTGCCATGGCGGAGGAAACAATCCTGCTTCACCGACGTTCCTTTCAGGCGTTCGCAGACCTGACCAGGATTTCAAGATCGGGCCGTGCGCATTCGACCCCAAAGCACAGCCATGTTTCGCGACTCGTCCCAAGAATTTGACGCCCGACAATACGACAGGAACGGGACGATTCAGCGAGCGCCAGATCTTCAACGCGCTCCGCTACGGCCTCCGGCCCGAGGAGACACCGGATGTCGAGATAACATCAACGACTCCGGGCAAAGGCAATTTCCCGCTGCACCCCCACTACCTGGCGCCGCCGATGCCATGGCCCGCTTGGCGGCACCTGTCGGATGATCAGCTGCACGCCATCGCAGCTTACATCAAGAATGGTCTCAAGCCGGTGAGCAACCGCGTGAAGGACAGCGACGGGCCGCCGGATTTCTGGGCGAGCGAATACACCCTCGACAAAATCGGCGCTTATCCAGCAAAGCCATTCCCGACAGCGAACGAGAAGCAGTAGTCACCTGAGGCCGACTCAGCTGCAGCGCACTCCCCTCGAATGCGCTGCAGCGGAGCTGGCCCCTTTCTCCGCGGGTGCGGGAAGTGTTTGTTCCGGCGTGAATCAGAACAAACAGATGCGGCAATCTTGACGCGGTAACAGCGCGCTGTAGCGTCATGCTCAACAGGCTGCGCGCAGTTGCTCCTCCCCAAGTGCATTCAAACCCTGAGCACCGGAGGTCGCCGTGAGATGTACCGCATTCGTTCGGATTGCCGCCGTATCTGTATCTCTCGCCTTCCCCACCGCGACAGCATTTCCACAAGGTGTCACGACATCCGCACTCACCGGCATCGTCACGGCTGCTGACGGAACGCCTATTACGAGTGCCAGTGTAGTCGCCACGCACCTCCCGAGTGGAACCCAATATCGCGCGGCCGTGACATCGGCGGGGAGATACAATCTCCCAAATCTTCGGGTCGGCGGGCCGTATAAAGTCACGGCAACGTCCATCGGGTATGAGCCGCGATCCGAGGATGACATCACGCTCGCGCTCGGGCAGTCGTCACGTGTCGACTTCAGATTGAATCGCGCGGCTGTGACGCTTCAGGGTGTGACGGTAACCGCTGAAAAGGACGCAGTTCTCAATGCGGGCCGTACCGGCGCATCGATGACAGTGACACAGCTCAAGGTTGCAACGACCCCATCGATCAAGCGCAGCACACGCGATCTCACACGACTCGATCCGCGAAGCGACGGCAACATGAGCTTCGGCGGCCGCAACTGGCTCTATAACAACGTCTCAGTCGATGGATCGTATTTCAACAATCCTTATGGGCTGGATGATCCCGCTCCTGGAGGACAGGCCAATGCCGAGCCTGTTCCATACGATGCGGTTGCGGAGCTTCAGGTGTCGATCGCGCCATTCGATGTGAGAGAGGGCGGATTTACCGGTGCGAACATCAACACTGTCACCAAGAGTGGCACGAATGAATTCCGCGGATCTGTGTATTCGTTCGCGCGCAACGATGCGCTCGAAGGCAATAAGGTCAGCGGCAGCAAAGTCATCGCCAATCCTGATCTCACATACAATCAGAGCGGACTTTCACTGAGTGGACCACTGGTTCGCGACAAGCTGTTCTTCTACGTGAACGGGGAAATCGAGAGAACAAAGTATCCCGGTTCTGATTTTGTTGCGGGCAGCGGTGGGGCGAGCGGACTAGGCGTATCGCGCGTCTCCTCGGCGGTGATGGATCAGATTAGACAGCGAATGATCAGTGCTTATAACTACGATCCCGGTCCCTACGAGGGCTATTTCTTTCACACCGACAACGACAAGCTGATTGCGAAGCTCGACTGGAACATTCGCACCGACCAGACCCTGACGCTTCGGTACAACTATCTCGATGCAAGCCGGGATCAGGGCCCGCACCCATTCGTGCTCAGCTACGCGAACACCGGGCGCGGACCAAACGCGACCTCGCTCCCGTTCTACAAGTCAGGCTACGCAATCAACAACAACCTGCACTCGATTGCCCTCGAGCATAACGGAAGGTGGACGCAATTCGCGAACAGGTTCTTCGCGAGCTACAACAGGTTCCGCGATTTCCGCGAGCCGTTCAGCGAAGATTTTCCGACGATCGACATCGGCGAAGCAGGCGTGACCTACACGACTCTTGGTCACGAGCCTTTCTCGATTCACAACATCCTCGACCAGGATGTTCTTCAGTTCACGAACAACCTCAGCTACTTCCGCGGCAAGCACACCTTCACCATCGGCGGGAATTTCGAATCGTTCGACTTCTTCAACTCATTCAACATCTTCCGCCACGGCGTGTTCTTCCTTCCGGGGTCGATTCCCATCGGGAGCACGTTCGGATCACTCGACGAGTTCTTTACGGCAACCGCGTCGGGCGGAGGGCAGAAAGACTTCCGCTCCATGATCGGCGGGGGCGCATTCAAAGGTGAGCTGATACATGTGGGCCAGCTTTCCTTCTACGCGCAGGATGAGCTGCTCGCCACAGATCGTCTCAAGCTGAACCTCGGGCTCCGCGTCGACATGCCGATGTACTTCACGGATCCAGTCGACAATCCATTCTCGCGCGGACTGACTGCGCTCGATGAGAACGGGAATCCGGAAACAGTCGACCAGAGCAAGCTTCCGGGCGTCAAAGCGATGTTCTCTCCGCGACTCGGATTCAACTGGAACGCAGCGGGCGAGCGATCGACTCAAATCCGCGGTGGAACTGGAATCTTCACGGGACGCCTGCCATTCGTGTGGGTTGGCAATGTGATCTCGAATCCCGGCGCCAATCCGAATCTTGCCGCACCAAATCCTCCGATCGAGACAAGAAAGGGGTCAGTGCTGGCGCAGTCATTCGATTTGAATGCGATGACTGACGATTTCGAGTGGCCACAGGTGTGGACGACGGATCTTGCCGTCGACCGGCAGCTTCCCGGCGCCATGCTTGGTACACTGGAAGTGATCTATTCGAAAGACTTGAAGGCAATCTACGTTCGCAACGCAGATCTTCCTGCGCCTAAGCGCACTCTGCCTGATGGCCGCCCGTACTACGGAGGGTTTGGTAACAACGAGTTGAATGCTGACGGCGGCGCCGGCATCTATGTAATCGACAACACTGACAAGGGCTACAACTTCAACGCCACGGCGCAGCTCAGAAAAACTTTCGCGCGATACATCGATGCATCGCTTGGATACAGCTTCAACATCGCGAAGAACACTCTCAAGTCCACCGAGATTGCCAGCGTGCTCTGGCAAAATCAGCCGGTTCAAGGTGATCCGAACCGTCCTGAGCTGAGCTGGTCGGAGTTCGGCCAGCGACATCGCATCGTTGGAAGTGCGTCATATTCGCGAAGCTGGTCAGAGCGATACAAGACACAAGTTGGAATGTTCCTGGAGGTTGCCGAGGGAAATCGGTACATCGTCTCGGGAGGAAACCGCTACTCGTTCATCTACTCAGGGGACGTGAACGGCGACGGATACGGCGGGAACGATCTCATCTACATCCCGCGCGACCAGAGCGACATCCTGCTCGACCCGATGGGAGCCGTTTCAGCCCAGGAGCAGTGGAACCGTCTCAACGCTTTCATCGAGCAGGATAAATACCTGAGCAAGCATCGCGGAGAAATCGCCGAGCGTTTTGGCGCGGTGAATCCGTGGTACAACGATATCGATCTCAGGGTTCTTCAGGACATCGGCTTCAATCGAGGAGGCACGCGTCACACCTTCCAGGTGACGCTCGATGTTCTGAACTTTGCGAATTTGCTCAACTCGAACTGGGGAGTTCGCAAGGTTGCGAGTGCATCCGCAACTTCGCCGCTGACTCTTGTCCGCTTCAACAACGCCGGCGCACCGGTGTTCAACTTTACGGGCCCGGACAAGACGTATGTTGACGATCCCAGCTTGTTCTCGAGGTGGAGAGCGCAGTTGGGTGTGAGGTACCTGTTTAATTAAGGGTGGGTGACAGATGGTAGCGATATCGCGTCTGGCGTAGGCCGTTAACTGTTTGCCGTTCGCCGATTTTACGGAGAACGGACGACGGATAACGGTCTACGCCAGACGCGATAGCGCTACCATCTCAAGTCACCCCAGCGAAAACCGTGCAACGACTGAATAACGAGAATGTGAGCCACCAAGCTCGCTTCGATAGAGCATCACCTCATTCACGCGCATCGTCGCCTGAATAGCGGGCACCTTTGATAAGAGCTGCATCACACTCGCCGGCTCTTTCATTCGCGAGATGGTCAGGTGCGGCTTGAACGGGCGCTTCTCCCGCTCGAATCCGATCCCGCTTGCGACTGCCTCCACTTTCTGCGCAATCGCTTCGAGCCGCTCATGACCAGCGCCAGTCCCGATCCATAGAACACGCGCTCGCCCTGCATTTGGAAATGCGCCGAGTCTATCGAATGACAGATTGAACGATTGTCCGAACGATGCTGCTCTCATCGCCTCGATCAGCCGATCTCTCGCGACAGCTTCAGTGCTGCCGAGAAATTTCAATGTGAAATGCCAGTTCTCGGGTGGCGTGGGCTTGCCGGGAATTTGCCGTGGCAGCTGACGCAGAAGTGTGGCGCGAGCTGCTTCGTCTACCGGCACTCCAATGAAAAGCCTTTCCGCTTCACCCATTCAGCGTGAGCAGCCCGTTATCAGAACGCGATTCACTGCGGCATCTGCATGCTCGCGCTTTGCTGCTTCCGCAGTCCAGTCCCGGCCGGTTGGTGGACGCATCGGAACAGAAAAGCGGAAGCTCAACCCGCAGTGATCTGCGACGAATGCGTACACGCCATCTTCACCCGGAACAAATCGGGCGCCGCGCATATCGGCGAGCGTATGAAGCTGTGTATCTACGCCGAGCGAGTCGCGGGTACGAATGCGCGAGGTGTTGACGGAGATTCGTCTTACTCGATCATTGTCGATCAACGATTGAACAGGAATACCGGCGATCATCGTTACGAGCACACGCTCTTTCATACCCTCGGCTCCCATCTCTTGGGAATCGCTCTTTACTTCGCACAGGTTGCGAATGTCTTCGACTTTCCGGCCGACCTTGAGCTCTCCGATGCCGTCGCTCTCGATTACCGGCACGCCCGTGATTCCGCACGTTGGCAACGCAGCTGTGGATTCAGCTGGAGCATGGGCTGTATCAACAGAAACCGGCGGAGTGACAGTTGTGTCACTCCGCCGGTTGGCGCTATCGGACCTTCCGCATCCTGCGACTGCAATAGCAGTCACCAGCACGAAGATGTGTCTCACACCATGAATATTACTCGGTGAGCTGAATCGTGAGAGGCTCAGTGAGACGAATCGTGATGCGGCCGCCCGTCGGAACGCATCCGTCGTAATCGGCGTTGCGGTTCGCGATGACTGCTCCTGCCGCTGCGCCTGCACCCGCTCCAATTACGGTTGATTTCGTCTTGCCACCAAGTATCTGACCGAGCACCGCGCCAATTGCCGCACCGGTGACGACCTTTTTTGCGGCATCACCATTATTGGTTTTCACGCGATCGACCTGCGCGTACGTCGTCTCCGACGTTACAGGATATGTCTTGCCACCATATGAGATCGATTCGACGCGAAGCCCGATCTCGATATTCTCGCCCGACTTCTCGCTGCGATGCAGCGACGTGATCTCGACGACTGCAGTGGATCCAACAGGGATTACAGTTCCATTCGCTCCCATTACGGGATCAGCGATCTGGGCAGTGAACTTATCTCCGATGCTGTTGGTGTTGGTGCACACGCGCTGGCCCGATGTCAAAGCGATCTCGGAACCGGATGAAACAACGCCGAGTGCTTTCTCGGAACCCCTTTCGGTGACACGCTCGGTGTTGCCACTCGCGGTTACCTGTACCGATGGGGTTTCAGGCGCAGCTGGTTGTGGCGCAGGCTTTTTCGTGACCGTTGCGGGTGCTGGCTTTCTTGCGACAGGACGAGTCGTCCTCACCGGTGTGGGTGCAGGCTCAGGTTCTGTTACTACCGGTGCCGGCTCCGTTGTCACAGGAACATCGCGAAGCTCAGGCTTCGATGCCGTATCCTGATTTGCGAGCGCGAGATCACGCGTGAGGCTCGTGTCCTCAGCAAGTGGATCGGGTTTCTTTTCGCTGCACGCAATTGCAGTAATTGCTGCAATGACTAGCGCAGTTATTCGGATGTGAAGTTTCATTGTATGTGCACAAGAAAAAGCGACGCTAGACTCTTCGACTCGAGTCTAGCGTCGCCATTAAAGATTCCTAGAAACGGCCTCGTCGCATCCCACCACTGTTGATGACAGTTCCAATCGTGCCGACCGCTCCACCAACTCTGCCGCTACCCGGGAATGTTCCACCAATAACCGGAATCCGGTTGTTGACGAGCACTCCACCACGACGGCGGCCGTCGGTGCGCGGATCGCAGTCGTCACCATCGACCACTCCACCGCGAAGAATCGCGCCGATTACTGTTCCGATTCCGGAACCATGATCGCCCCGGCCATTACCGATCGCGCCGTCACCTGCGCCACCGCCAGTCGTTGCGACCGGCTGGGGACGCGGACTCGGAAGCGGAGCTTCAGTTGCGGGAGCCGGAGTCGGCTCGACCGGTGCTGGCTCCACCTCGGTGCTCACGTCAGCCTGCTCGACCTCGACGGGAGCAGGAGTACGAGTCGGCGCTGGCTTGTGCTTCGCCACGCGCTGGGACTGCGCAACACGACGCGGCGCAGGTGGTGTGGTACGCTCGATTGCCGACACGACCTGGGTTCCGGCCTGTGCCGACGGAAGAGTTATCTCGCTCGCAGTAGAAGCGCGGGCCAGGTCTTTCTGGAAATCATCACTGACTTTTTCTTTGCTGCTGCAGGCAGCCAACGCCAACGCACCGGCCACTCCGGTAAGTCTGACGAACGTGCGCATGTTCTTCTCCATGGGTCCTTCAGGCGGTCGGCCGGAGCCAGTCTGGCATTCGGTCCGCCATATGGCATACCCCGACTGGCAATGGCCGGTCCATTGCACTCTCCCTCTGAGAAGACCATTTCGGCCCGTGTTTTTGTCCACTGGGAGTGACAAAATTGTCTCTAAATGGTGACACAGTGACCTCAGCGGGGAAACGACTCTTTGCTGCTGTAATTGGTGCCGCACTTGTTGTTCAGTTCGCCTGCGGACCGGACGCCCCGCGCCCAGTCAGTGCCAGCGAAAAGAAAGCCATATCCGATTCTCTTCGCACACTGGTCGTGAACGCGTACGATTTCACGAAGCCCGGCGTCGTGGACCGCCTGATGAGTCTGTATCCGGAATCGGGGCCCATTTATTCAACAAGCACGGGGCACATTACCACTACCCGCGATTCGCTGCGCGCCGAGATCGAGACGTTCTGGAAGTATGTCGGGAGCAACATGCGAAACCCCAAATGGCAGTGGACCGCAATGCACATCGACGTTCTCGCTCCCGATGCAGCAGTAATGTCAGCTACCTATCGCGTTCCCCATATGACTCCGATGAACATGGAGCACGTGATCGCCGGTGCGTGGACTTCTGTCTGGGTCAATCGCGGCGGACGATGGGTGGTTACTCATGAGCATCTATCCGATGTGCCGCAGGCGATAGCGGACTCAGCTGCATTGAGGCAGATGCAGGAGCACCAACACTAGGGGCCGATGCGGCATTGTGTCGCTGTCGCGTTTTGCGTTTGCCGTGAACCGATTGCCGTTCGCCGTTTTACGGACAACGGATGACAGACAACGGCTTACGCCAAACGCGATAGCGACACAATGTCGCGGACTGGGATCAGGTTACTCTGACGCCGAGGAGGCGTCTACTGAAGCCGAGAGATCCTCAGACAGGTTAGCGTCACCACTGATAATGGATCGCCACGATATCTCGTTCCCTTTGCGGAACCCCTTTTTCGTCACCTTCACTCCATCAGGGGAGATTGCCGCGATGTAGGCCTGCCCATCGATCTCGAGCTCACGCTTGAGAACCTTGTCCAGTTTGGTAGCCATTAAATTCCTCGCAAGTCAGGGTCTGTTACATTGCATATTGGCCGATACCCTGCCAATCTCGCAACAATCTGATTAGAACGATAGGATGACCGACGATCCGCTGAAGCCCGCATCTTACCTGGTATACGAAGTCGAGCGCCGCGCTTACCCCCTGGGAGATGCTCCCTTCTCGATAGGCCGGGACGCCTCCAGTGGCATCGTCATACGCGAGCCCGCCGTCTCCCGAAATCACGCCGAAGTCCGCCGCGAAGGGGACGGATTCGTTCTCAACCCGGTGGGTGCGACAACCACCCGCCTCAATGGCAATCCGGTAACGGGCCCGGCGAAGCTTACGGATGGCGATCGTATCGAGGTGGGCTCCGTCGAGATAAGCTACCGCGAAGGTCGTCTTCCGCTGGGTGTTTCGGTGGTTGATTCTGTCGATGACCGCACACACGATCCCGACGCAATCACGCGACGCCCGACGATTACCAACCCGATCCTCGCGAAGGAAGCCGCGCCGAAGAAAAAGAGCGCCACTGGGGCGCTCATTCTCGTCGTAATCCTCATCGCCGTTGCAGCCTGGTACTTCCTTGGAGCGAGGTAACAGAGCGCGATGTCGCTTCGCGACCGCGTGACAGAGCTGGCAGAGGGAGAACACGGAGCTATCTGCTAGTCAATTCGTCGGCGATCCACTTGGCGTCGTACATCTTCACGAGCGACTCGAGAATCGATGACGAATGCGTGCTCACCGCGCGCGCTGTCTCCGACTGAAAGATCGAGTAGTTCGCGACATTCTCGATATTGCCATCGAAAACGACGCCGACGACTTCGGAGTTGCGATTGATGACAGGACTTCCGGAGTTGCCCCCGATGATGTCGTTTGTCGAGACGAAGTTGAACGGCACCGATAGATCGAGCCTGCTGCGGCGCTCCACCCATCTCTTCGGGAGCGCAAAGGGCGGCTTCTTGTCGAACGACTCCCAGCGATCATAAAGACCATAGAACGTGGTCTTGAACGGCGCGATCGTTCCATTCATCGGATACCCTGATACGACGCCGTCGCTGATGCGCAGCGTGAATGTCGCATCCGGCGGAAGAGTCTTGCCATAGACTGCATAGAGTGCCCGCCCAAGTTTCTCGTTGTTCGCCGCTATGATTGCAGTGAGCTTGTCGGCGCGCGTTTGAACTTCGCGATTCATCGTGTCGATCTTCCGCGCGAGTACGATCATTGGATCAGCCGATGCTGCAACCGCCGTCTCACCGCCTTCGACAACTGATTTCCTGAACGCAACATCGCCGACTTTCGTGCCGGCAACGAGCGCTGCTGCCGCCTGATCCGGAGTTCTACCATTGAGAGCTGCCGAGAGGAACGGATCGTCGGCAGCAAGCTCAGCCTGTGCGAGTCTGAGCTGCGCAGCGAGCGCGATTCTCTCGTAGGCTGTATCGATGGGAGTTTCACGCAATAACGCTGCCCGGATATTCGCGGCGCCCTGACCGCGGAACGCTGCAAGACGATCTGCATCCGGTGCTGCCGACTCCCTTGGAAGACGAACGATTTGTCCGCTCATATTGAGCAGTCGCGATCCTCCAAAGTTCGGATTCAATCCGAAGCCGCGATTTCTTCGCTGCGC
>DASUXX010000459.1:0-7152 GCA_036377755.1 Gemmatimonadaceae bacterium | reverse complement strand
TTCGTCGGTCATTCAGTGAGCTCGATAATCGGCGTGCTCGCAGCGAATCGTGAGCCCGATCGATTCGAACGACTGATCATGATCGGGCCGTCACCGCGCTACATCAACGATGAAGGATATGTCGGTGGCTTCGAGAGAAAGGATATCGAAGGGCTTTTCGACATGATGGACCAGAACTTCATCGGGTGGGCAAACTTTCTCGCGCCTGCAATCATCCAGAACGCAGACAGGCCCGAGCTCGGCAAGGAGCTCACCGACAGTTTCTGCTCAACTGATCCAGTGATCGCACGACGATTCGCGAGGGCGACTTTTCTCGCCGACAATCGCGCTGATCTTGCGAACGTGTCAGTGCCGTCACTCGTCCTCCAGTGCTCGAACGACATAGTTGCACCACAGGCAGTAGGCGAATATGTGAGCAGCAACATGCGTGGCAGCACGCTCCGCCAGATGGAGGCGACGGGACATTGCCCGCACATGAGCCACCCGGAAGAAACAGTGCGGCTCATGAAGGAGTATCTCGATGTCAAGCGAGCTGCCTGAGGTTCTCGACCACGCTCCATGCGGGTTTGTGTCGTTTGGTGATGACGGCGTTATACATCAGATCAACGCAACCCTGCTCACGCGACTGGACTACAGTCGCGATGAGGTCGTTGGCGGCCATTTCGAGAAGCTTCTCGGAACAGGCGCCCGAATCTTTTATCAGACGCACTTCTTTCCGCTGGTAAAGCTGCATGGAAGAGCGCAGGAGATCTTCATTCTCCTCCGCTCCAGGAATGGCGATGATGTCGGGATGCTCTGCAATGCATCGCGCCGGGAACGCAGTGGAGAGGGCGTAACCGATTGCATCTTGATGGAGGTAATCGAGAGGCGGAAGTTTGAAGAGGCTCTGGTTGAAGCGCGACAGAATGCAGAGCGCTTTGCAGAGCAGCTCGAGTCACAGGCGCTGGAGCTCGAGCTGCAGCACCAGCAGCTTCAGGAGCAGGCTGAGGAGCTCGAGGTTCAGAGTGAGACATTGCAGAATGTGAACGACGAGCTGGTGACCCTTAACGCTGATCTCAAGAAGCAGCGCGCAGCCGCAGATGAAGCGAATCACGCAAAGAGCAATTTCCTGGCAGTGATGAGTCATGAGCTTCGCACGCCGCTCAATGCGATCGGCGGATACGTGCAGCTGCTCGAGATGGGAGTCCACGGTCCCATCGGTGACGCGCAGAAAGAAACACTCGGCAGAATCGATCGCAGCCAGCGTCACCTGCTGAGATTGATAAACGATGTGCTGAATCTTTCGCGCATCGAAGCGGGACGTGTGGACTATGCGGTCGAACCGGTTGTACTGAGTGATCTCGTCCAGAACGTGCTGCCCATGTGTGAACCGCAGGCACTTTCAAAGAACATTTCAATCGAGTCTGTAGTGCCACGAAAGCTTGTCGCGACTGCAGACCGTGAAAAGGTCCAGCAGATTCTTCTGAATCTGCTCACCAATGCAATCAAGTTCACACGACGTGACGGCAATATCTGCGTCGAAGGTCAGATCGTTTCAGATTCGACGGTTTCCCTGCGCGTGATAGATAACGGCGTGGGCATCCCACCGGAGATGATCGAAAAAGTGTTCGAGCCTTTCGTTCAGGTCGATGCGAGCCGGTCGCGCTCTGCTGAGGGCACCGGTCTCGGGCTGGCGATCAGCCGTGATCTCGCACGCGGAATGGGAGGTGACCTCACTCTCTCGAGTAAGGTCGGTCACGGAAGCACCTTTGAGCTTTCCCTCCCTCGCGCGGGAAACGGCTGACACATAGCAAACGGCCGTCCGCGGCGTAGAATAGTGCCATGACTGGCGCTGAACTTACGCTTCGCGATGCCACAAATGGCGATGCTGCCGTTGTTGCCGAGCTGCTTGGAGAGCTCGGGTATCCCGCTGATCCTCGCGATATGCCATCGCGAATCGAGGCAGTGCGCCGAGAGGGCGGAGAAGTATTCGTCGCAGTAGATGCCACTGGCGAAGTTCTTGGCCTTATGTGTCTGTCGCGTCATGTTGCGCTCCACACACCCTTACCAATCGGATACATAGACGCGCTCGTCACGTCGGGCAGCGCACGACGTCGCGGAGTTGGGCGGTTTCTCGTCGAGCAGGCGAAGGCCTGGGCGAAGCGGTCAGGTTGCGGCCGGCTTACATTGACCAGCGCCGAGCATCGGGAAGCCGCGCACGCATTTTATCCGTCATGTGGAATGCCATATACAGGACGCAGGTTCGCAACGCAGATCGTCCCGTGATGCGCTACGGTGGAGTACTCATCGCCATGGTGGTCTCCGCGCTCGACCTCGAAGCGCAAAGCGACTCGCTGTTGACCGCCGTGCTGTCTGATCCGAGACCTGTGACGATAGAAGTTCCGAAGCCACCAATTGCCGCAATTCGTCTCGCGTCATCGACGGGCGGGTTTGTGTTCGGAATTCTTGTTGGAGGATTTGCAGGACATGAGATGCTCAATCGCGAGTGTAAAACGTGTGACAAGCCGGAGCTCGATGCGCTCGTGATCGGCGGTGCAATCGGCGGAGCGATTGGCGCAGGGCTTGGCTCGGCGTTCCTCGATATAGGCAGCGTCTGCACTTTCGACAAACGCATCATGCGAACGATGCTGGGCTCAGCAATTGGTGCGTCCGCGGCCTACATTGCCTCAGGAGGCCTGGAACGAGGCGGACGCACCATCTTTTTCGTTCCTATCGGAGCTGTTGGCGGCTCGCTTGGCTCACTTGGCAAATGCTGGAAGTCACGATACTCCGGTGGTGCTACTTCTCCACGTGCGCCTTGAGACGCAGGAGAGCGCTATCCCACTGGCGCGAAATCTCATCGAGATCGATCCGCGCACGCTCGACTGATTTTGCATCGAGGCTGTAAAGACTTTCGCGACCGGCACGACTTGCCCTGACCAGCCCCGCGTCCTCGAGGACGCGGAGATGTTTTGTAATAGCCTGCCGCGTGACGTCTGATCCGGCGGTCAGGCTCGAAATTGAAAGAGGCGACTCACGGCTCAGCCGGTGAACGAGTGAAAGTCGTGTATCGTCTCCGAGTGCGGCAAAGCGAATTGCGCGATCGCGAAAGGTGCCGCGCTTACGCGTTGCCGGTGACATGTCGCTTGATGTTGTTGATCTGTGCCTCCCATCCCTTCGTGTCCATGCGATAAGCCTCGTCGCGACGCTCCGCCGGAATTGCATCGAACCCGGATTCAGAAATCGTAAGAAGCGTGCCGGTGTCTGTCGGTGCGAGGTTGAACTCGACAAGCGTCATGGGCTCCCCGGAATAATCACGAGACAGATCGATCGCGTATGGGTGCCAGTAATACGAGAAGTGCGACTCCGGCACGATCGACTTCACGAGAACTTCGAGGCGGAACTTCTCATAGCCGCGATTGGTCATGTTGCCTGCAGTCTTCTGGCCTTCGACAAAAGGCGACTCCAGGCTTACCCTGAACCACTCGCCAAACTCGCGGTAGTCGGTGATTGCCTGCCACACACGGGAGACCGGAGCGTCGATCTCGATCTGCTTTTCAATTCTGTCGGACGAGGAAGCCATTGGAAATCTCCATGTAAGATATGCAACCGAATGGTTGCATATTAGCGGCGACCGGCAGCGGCTGCAAGTGCCCGTTTGACTCGATAACTTGCGGCTGGGAAAGACCAGGGGAGAAAACGTGGCACCAGATCAGAGCGCTGAAAATCTCGACCTTGTCATAACGCGAGTCTTCGATGCGCCGCGGGAGCGCGTGTGGAAAGCGTGGACTGATGCTGAAGACATGAAATACTGGTCATCGCCGTGCGGATTCGCGATTCCTGTCAGCGAGGGAGATCTGAAAGCCGGTGGGTACTGGAAAGCGGTGATGGTGAAGCCCGATGGAACACGTTTGCCACTTGGCGGGACTTATCGCGAGATCGTTCCGCCCGGGAAGCTCGTGTTCACGCATGCGTGGCTCGACGAGAGCGACAGGCCAACGAGTCCTGAGACAGTGTGCACTGTGCTGCTGGAGTCTCGCGGCGACAAGACTCGCATGACATTCCGTCAGACAGGATTCACTTCGAGCGAATCACAGAAGGGACATGAGGGCGGGTGGAGCGAAAGCTTCGATAAGCTCGCTGATCTGCTCGTTTAGGAGATCTGCCTTAATCCGGACTCGATATCATCGATCAATACATCGGCGCCTTCGAGTCCGATCGACAAGCGAACCAATCCTGCCGGCAGACGATTGGTTTCGAGATAGCGTGAGTTGAATCCGCGATTGGGCGAAAGCACGAGGCTTTCGACGCCCCCCCAGCTCACGCCGATGCGAAAGCGCTTGAGAGAATCGATGAAGCGTCTGACCTTCCCGAAATCAGCGTCTTTCAATACGAAGCTGAAGAGACCTGAGTAGCCGGTAAGCGTTCCGCAGTCCGGAGAGAATGCCGGATGAAATACGGTCTCGACCTCGGGCCGGTCTCGCAGAAATTCCGCGACCTTCAAGGCATCGTTGTGATGCTGTTGCATCCTCACCGGCATCGTGCGCATTCCGCGGAGCAGCAGCCATGAATCGAACGGATGGAGAATGCCGCCGAGTAGAAGGTATGCGCGGTAGAAAATCTGCTGCATTCGCTCATCGGTGGTGATCACAGCGCCTGCGACCACATCGCTGTGGCCTCCGATGTATTTCGTTGCCGAATGAACTACGACATCGATGCCGTGTCGAATCGGCTTCTGAAAAAGCGGTGAGGCCCAGCTGTTGTCGATGCATGTGACGGCTCCATGTGCACGCGCAATCTCCGCAATACCTGCCAGGTCGAGAGTTCGGAACAGCATCGTTCCCGGATTCTCAAGCCAGATCATTCTGGTGTTCGGCTGAAGCGCGCTACGGACGTCGTCATTTCCGATGTCGAGGAGCAGCGTGTGAGTTATTCCAAACCGCTCGAGCTGCTTGGCGAGCTGAATCGCAGGCCCGTATGTCTGATTGACGAACAGGACATGATCGCCGGCGTTGAGCAATCCGAACATGACGCTGCTGATTGCGGCCATGCCCGATCCAAAAGCCTTGCACGCCTCCCCCTGCTCCAGCGCTGCGAGCTTGTTCTCGAGGACTTCGACTGTCGGGTTCTGCCCGCGCGAATAGACGGTGTTCCTGTTTTCGTGCATGCCGGCCGCATTGAGCGCATCGACATTCTCGAAAGCAAAGAGCGACGTCTGGACTATCGGCGTCGCCATCGGCTCGATACCCGGCTCGCGCGCGGGATGATCTTCGAGGCAGAGGCGAATGTCGGCGGGATCAATCAACATAGGACGAATCTCGGGGAAATCTCAGCGGCATGGAATAGTTTGGAAATCCTAGCGGCATTGTATGACCTGACGTTTGAAGGTCACATCAGGCGGATTGAGCGGATCGATCGGATGCCTTCTATGATTATCGAGAGATTCTGGCCCGAGGATCTGTTTTTGGTTTTAAACCTCAACATCAAGTTCCCTGAGCCAGCCTGTACATCATCGAAGTGAAAGAATTCGAGCAATCCGCTCAATCCGCCTGATGTGACTTTCAAACGTCAGGTCATACCATGCAGCCAAGATTTTCCCCTAGAAGAGCTCCGCAATCTTCAAAGCAGTCTCGTACGGCCCAGGTGTATCGCGGTTTGTGAGAATCACCACGGTGAGCCGCCGCGCTGGCCAGCGGACTATCACGTTGCGGAAGCCCGATGTCTCCCCGGAATGCCACAATGTCTCGCCGGTAATTCGCCAGCCGTATCCGTAGGCGATCTTCGGATCATCAGTCGGCGTGTGCGATGAGAACGCGAGATTGCGCGAGGCATCGCTCAACAGTCGAGAGTCGTAGAGTGCAGCATCCCACTTTTCCATGTCATCGATGGAGGAGTAGATGCCTCCATCTCCGAGTACGGCGCTCGTGAGACTCTGGTCCTTCCGAATCCACGCACTGTCTTTCATCGCGTAGCCGTATGCGCGATTGGCGACCGTCGATACTCCATCCTCGAACGCAACCGTATTGTTCATTCCAAGTGGCGCAAAGATCCGGTCGTGAAGAAAAGTGGCGAACGATTTTCCCGATGCTTTCTGCACGATGAGAGCGAGCAGCGCATAGCCGCTGTTGCTGTACTGATATTTCGATCCCGGCTTGAAGTAAGTGCTGTCCTGCGATTCAAGGAGTTTTAAAACGTCAGAATCGTGAAGCTGTTCTTTCGTCCCTTCCGGAATCACATCCTCGTAATCGATGATGCCGGAAGTGTGGCTCATCAGCTGAGAGATCGTTACCGAGTCGATTGCAGCTGGCAATGAAGGCAGCCAGCGCTTCACCTTGTCATCGAGTGACAGCTTCCGGTCCTGCGCCAGCAACAGAATCGCGGCCGACGTGAACTGCTTTGTAACGGATGCGAGCCGGTAGTTAGAGGCAGGCGCCGCCGCGACATTGTTCTCGAGGTCCGCGAGCCCGTATGACTTCCGTACCACGGGCTTCCCATCCTTGATCACGAGAAGCGATGCACCAGGAACATTGCCTTGATATCGCCCCATGAGTGTGTCGACTTGATCTGTTGGAGCGGATTGCATTCCGGTAAGAAATAGGGCGAAAAAAGCCAGGATTACGGGTCTGGCGGTCATCAGTTTTTTGGGGGATCGGGGAGCCAAAACAATACTCGTCCCACCCTCCCGGTGCCATTGGCCCGTCTGATGCAATTGCATCGGTCATCAGGGTCTGAAGACCCACCCCACATCAGACAGGTGACTCGGCAATGCCCAATAGAAAACAGCTCGGACTGGTCGCAGGACTCGGGGTTGGCGCCACGCTGCTTCTTACCGACGCGGGCCCGAATGCGAAGAAACATGCACGCGCGAAAATGGAAAAGACTCCTCGCACAAATCATCAGCTAGCCGCGCGCGTCGCCGCCGAGCTGGAGGATGTCGAGCACGGAAGGGGAATCCAGGTTTTCGCCGACAACAATCGCGTCACGCTGCGAGGCTTCGCGCTTCGCGATGAAATCGACGATGTCATCAGCGCAGTGCAGCGCGTGAAGGGTGTCCGCGACATCGACAACAAGCTCGACGTTCGCGAATCGCCCGGGAAAGTCCTGGCGCTCCAGTCGTAAATCCGGGGAATTTCAGGTAGTTCTGGCGCGCGGATGAGAACGGAAACAAGCAGA
>DASUXX010000458.1:0-6512 GCA_036377755.1 Gemmatimonadaceae bacterium | reverse complement strand
ACAGCAGCGCTCTCGCGCGCTTGTAGCCTGTAGCAGCTCTAGCGCCTTGCTCTTAGCGTGCTAATACAGAACTGCGCCCTTAGCCATTTGCTGCTAATCAGCTAACGGCGCCGTTCCGTTTTAGCACGCCAAGCGCTAAGCGCTAGAGCTGCTACAGGCTACAAGCGCGCGAGAGCGCTGCTGTTGTTTAGCAGTTGGAGCGCGAGAGCGCCCCGTCGTTCCGGGCTAGACCTCGAGCATCTCGCAACTGAATCCACCGGCCGCTAACGCGACAAAGAGCTCAGCTCTCTCCTGACAGCATCGACCTCTGGCTTAGCAAACGGCTCCGCCTCAGCACGCATACCGAGGTAATGCTTGTACGCACGGATTGCGCGTTTCCTGTTCCCGGCTTTCGCAGCAAGTCTTCCCTGCTCACGCAGCTGCCGCGCAAGGTATGGCATCGCCTCCGTCGACCAGACCGCATACCTGCCTGCCATCGCGGTTGCGCGATCCAGATCACCCAGCTTCTCGAACATCCTCGCACCGAAGACTGCATACTGAGCAAGGCGGCCAGTAGAGGGCGCTGCGGCGACATCACCGGCAAGAATGAGAGAGTCCACTCGCTCAACCGCGCGCTTCAGCTGCGGAGAGTGCGCCGCATCCGCGTGGAGCATTTCGATGAACGCAACCTCGAGCTCCGCGCTCGTGGGATCCGCCTTTTCATTTCTGATGAGAGACCTGAGGCGCTGAATAGATTTTCGCGTCTGGCTCGTGTCACCGTGCATAATCCGCCAGGGCTCCATGACTCTGATCGCCGCGCGCTGCACATCACGTGATGCGGAATCTGGAGGCTCGGGCCGCGCTTCAATCTGGGCGAGCGCTTTCACCGCCTCCTGTGCTGCTGATTCAGGAATCTCGCCCATCAGCGCATCGCGCACGGTGATGATCATCGTGTTCACAGCCTGAACACTGTCCCTGCCCAGACTCAGATATCGAAGCGCCTCGTTCGGACGGCCGAAGCCAAGCATGACATCGTGCGCAAACCGGGCGCGGTCGCGCCGCGCTGCTTCGGTCGGACCCGCAGCGACGAATTTCTCCATCGCAGTCTTCGAATACTGCGCGCCGGTTCCATCGAACAGCGTGTGGCGGATTATCCCAACGAGGATGATGTCGCCATTGGTTCCTGAAAGGCCATCGAAAACTTTCGAAGCAGCTGCAGCGTCACCCCGCTGTGCGGCAAGATACCAGTCGTTGAGTATTCGCCACTGCGACGCCGTATCGGATGCGCTGCGGAGCCGTACCGCACGGTTGAGGAATGCAGTATCGCCCATCGACGGTGCGAGCGGCATCGCGTGCGTGTAGCCCGGTGAATACAACGAGTCGAGCTCCATCGCCTTCTTGAATCCTGCGAGCGATCTATCTTCCCAGTCAGGGATTCCCATCGCGGAGCCATAGTGGAAGAGATGATCTGCCACGAGATACCACGCTTCGGCATTGTCCGGCGCCATCGCCACATACTGTTCGCGCGCGCGATACACATCGAGGTTCGACGACCGCTGTGGATATCGCGGGCCAGCGAGTGCAACAAGCAATGCCTGGTCGCGCGGACTGAGCCGCGCTTTCTCTCGCCACGCTATCTGAATTCCGTGCTCACCCAGTCGACCTTCGCCAACCCACGCAGACGCGAGACGCAAGCCAAGTCCGGCGAGAGCGAACGTCGAATCTTCCTTGAGCGCGCGATCAAAATCGAGAACCGCATTTCGTGCATCCTGCCGCCGCAATCGTGCAACCCCATCGAGATATGCGCGCAACGCAGGAAGCGAAGTGCTGCTCAGGTTCGCCATGCGCGCTGCAGCTTCGCCCGACGTCTGCGTCATGAGCTGCGTGGAAATCTGATTGACGAGCGATGACAGACTGTCCGGCGGTCCCTCGACACTGAGCCGTGTTATCTGACTGCCGTTAGCGACATCTATCAGAGCGACATTCAACACGAGCCTGTTCGGCGTTCCCACCACATCGCCAAGGAGAGCTTTCCCCGCCTTGAGCTGACGTGCGAGATCGAGCGACGCGTCGCGGGAAAGCTCGTTGGATTCACTGCCGCCGGCGCGTCGCCACGCGTCGAGCATCATGCGGGGATCGAGCGCGCGAAGATCTTCGCCTGAAAGTTTGGCCGCAATGAGATCGACCATTCCTTCGCGCAGGTAATGATGTGATGGATCCGCAGACGCAACGCGGAACGGAAGCACTGCCAGCGCGCGATCATCGAGCGCAGACGCACCGCCACGATTGAGAAGCTTCTTTCCAAACAATCCTGCCGCGACGAGGAGTACAAATGCGACAGCGGCAATAATTGCGGAATTGCTGAATCGTCGTGACTTGATTGCCTGGCGAACACCTGCACTGTCGACAATCACAGTCCCGTCGGCATAAGCATGCGGGCCCGTATCGATGCGCTCGTCGCCTATACCTGTCGCCGATCCTGTTGCGACTACTGTCGGACCCGATCGCGTGCGTGTCGATGACAGATCGACGTCGTCGAGATCCTCGAGTATCTCCCGCGCCGACTGCGGCCTGTCCGCAGGATTCTTCGAGAGACATCGCATCACTACGTGCGCCACCGGTGACGGCACCGAAGGAACAAGACGCTCGATTGGCTCAGGTGGCTCCGCGATATGAGCCATGATGAGCTGATGTGTCGGACGATCGTGGAATGGCGTTTTTCCGCAGATCATCTCGTACGCCATCACGCCGAACGAATAAAAATCCGATCGCGCGTCGGCGTTTGGATCGCCCGCTGCCTGTTCCGGCGACATGTACGCAGGCGTGCCGAGTGATGTCCCGACCTGCGTCAGAGTTCCGCCTGGCGCCGCAACTGCCGAGGATGTAATTGCTTTTGCAATTCCAAAGTCGGTCACAACGGCAGAGCCGCCGGCGAGAAGCACATTGTCCGGCTTGATGTCGCGATGCACTACACCCTGCAAATGAGCGAACGCAAGCGCCTTCGCAACGTCGCGCAGGATCGACACTGTCTCGTTAATCGGCAGCCCTGCTTCAGGCAGCAGCTTGTTGCGAAGCGACTCGCCGACAACGAACGGCATCACGAAGTAAGGGAGCTCATCCGCAACCCCTGCAGCGAGAACTGGAACGATATGAGGATGCTGGAGCTGAGCAGCGAGCAGGATCTCGCGCTTGAACCGTTCGGAATTGAGTCCCGCCGCAAGTTCAGGCGCGAGAACTTTCACGACCACAGTGCGTGCGAGCGCCGCATCTTCGGCAACGAAGACGCGTGACATTCCGCCGCCGGATAGCTCGCGGCCGAGCTTGTATGAGCCACTCAGTTTGGCTTGCAGCTCCTCACGAAGCGACGTCATTCAAACTCCACGCAAAACGAATTTACGATCCTGCTCTCCCAGTGATACTGCAGTCTTTATTCGACAACGACAAGCTGGGCAGAGTTTGCCTTTTGTAAATGAAAGAATCCTGTAAGGCCGAACAAATGGTGTGAATGGCGTCCTGCATGGAGCGACCCGCCGGATTTACGCGTAACGAGCGAAATCCCGAATGGCCCATTTCTCGCTTTCCGGGTATAACCATGATGACAATTCCACGATCATTGGCGGCCGCCGCGCTCGGCGCCGCTCTATTCGCAGCCGGAGCATGTTCCGGTGATAAATCGAAGGACGGCGTTAAGGTCGAAGGCGATGCGGCATGGTCACCGGCCAAGCTGACGAGTGTAAAAGGCGTCCCTGCCACTGAGATTGAATCGACCCTTAAGCAAAAGCTCGAGGGTTCGCCGCCCGCGAAGATCGATGACGATCAGTGGGCCCGCACGAAAAAGCTCTACAAGATGTACGGCGACAATCCGCTCTGGCTCGCCAGCGATGGAGTACATAACGAACGCGCCTTTGCGCTTGCCAATGCAGTGCTCCAGACCGAGCAGGACGGAATGCGGATGGATTCGTATCCAGTTGGACCATTCGCGCAGGCAATGGCTGCAATCAGTGAATCACCAAAGCCAACAGCCGACGAGCTCGCAACTGCAGATCTCGTCATGACCGCAACGTTCGTCGCGCTCAGCGAAGATTATCTCAAAGGTCAGGTCGATCCCAAATCAGTTGCGCAGAACTGGCATATCGATCCGCAGCGTGAGCCCGTTGACTCTGCTCTAGCCCGCGCAATTCGCATCTCGGCAATTGACAAGGCAATCGCGACGCTGCGTCCTCAGGATTCAGACTACGTCGGGTTGAGAAAGGCACTCGATCAATACCAGAAGATCGTCGTCAATGGCGGATGGAAGGGCATTCCGGGTGGAAAGCCTGTAAAGCCGGGTGAGCCAATGGACCCTGCGCGTGTCGCAGCTCTCAGGACGCGACTCACCGTCGAAGGCTATCAGGTCGCTGGCGATTCGACGACCGCTGGCGTCTACAGTCATGAGCTCGCAGGCGCGATCGCAAACTTTCAGGCGCATCATGCAATTGCGGTCGACAGCATGCTTGGAAAGGAGACCGTCGATGCACTCAATCAATCAGCTCCGTATCGCGCGGCGCAGATTGCTGCAAATCTCGAGCGCCTCCGGTGGCTGCCGAGAAGTTATGGGCAGCGCTACATCTACGTTAACGTTCCGGCGTTCAAGCTCGAAGCGTATGACGGCGGAAAGAAGGCGCTCGACATGAAGGTCATTGTCGGGCAGGACTACGAAGACAAGGCGACGCCTGTGTTCTCCGACGTGATGGAGACAGTGGTGTTCCGTCCGTACTGGAACGTCACACCTGATATTGCAGCGAAGGAAATCTTCCCCAAGATGAACGCGAATCCGGGATATCTCGCCGCAAACAACTACGAGCTGTATCAGGAAGGCGGAGAAACCCGTGTACGCCAGAAACCAGGCGACACCAACGCGCTTGGCTTTGTGAAATTCCTTTTCCCGAACGATTTCAACATCTACCTGCACGACACGCCGAATCACGAGCTTTTCGAGAAGGACGTGCGCGCATTCAGTCACGGATGCATTCGTGTGGAGAAGCCGTCAGAGCTCGCGCAATGGGTGCTCGGCTGGGATGCATCGCGAGTCGATGCTGCAATGCACGGCAGCGACAACAACTCAGTAAAGGTTCCGCAGAAGATTCCGGTCTACATCACGTACGGAACTGCCTACGTCGCTAACAACCAGCTCTATTTCGGCAACGATCTGTACAGCCGGGATGACAAGCTCGTTGCTCAGGTACTTCGAGGTGCGTTGCCTACACCCGAGATGGTGGCAGCAGTTCAGGCACTGCGGCGCATCGCAGCAAAAGCTTAGAAAGCAAAAGAACCCGGTCTCTCGTCTCGAGGATATACCAAGAAAAAGTTCTCCTTGGCAATACTGGCATAAGCAGCCAGCATCCTGAATGCGATGGACGCTGAAGCTTATGCCAGTATTGCCAAGAGGAACTTTTTCTTGGTATATCCTCGAGACGAGAGACCGGGTTCTTTTGCAGTTAGTCGGTCTTCAATGCCTTCTGGATCGTGAAGAGTACGTTGCGTGTGTGTGCCATCGTCTCAGCGTTCGCTCCAGCCTTGCCCGAAAGCTTCGACTGAATCGAGCGGAGCGATGCAAGCGCAGCCGACTGCGACGGATAATCGTACTGCGCGCGGTTCGTCACGATCGTCGCAAGGCGATTCACGTAATCGAGCTGCACGTTCTGACGGAACGTGTTCACGTTGCCGGCCGCATCAGCATCGAAGATCGCCGATGTGAGGTCGCTCATTACTTCAGAGAGCGGATACTCATTGCCGTACAGGCGTGAATCGGTGATACGCGTCATGACGCGCGGGTTCAGCAGGTGCGCGAGAACGTTTCTCTGAATCGCAAGCACGCGATCGTGAATCTTCGGATCTTCAGGCGCGCCGAAGAAATCGAAGCCGCGGCGCTGCATCTGCAGGTACGAGTAGAGATCTGACGGCGAGCTGAACGCGTTCGGCGCAAATACGTTCTTTGCGAGCGACGCCATTGCGCGCTTCTGGTCTGCACGGCTCACGGGACGGAATGGCCTGGTTGCACCAGGCTGGCCCGAGAAAGCGCGGTCGACATACACACCGCCGACGTAGCGCGAAATGACACCCGCCGCCGAATTCATCTGTCCTGTCAGTACGAGGTAGGCATTGCGCATTTCATGATATGACTGGCCTGGAGCTGCGTAACGTGACTTGAGCGTGGTCATGAGATCACTGATGACATCGAAGCGATCGCTCATATAGCCGATTGCATCGCTCGTCATGTCGTTGACGTTCACGCGCGGATCGATACCGCCGCCCGGTGAGCGCATGTCATCGGCGTCGTTTCCGAACGCAAGCGCCGGCTCGGTCGATCGAGCGAGCAGCGCTTCGACGCGCTTCTGTTCCGCGGCAGGATCTGAAAGCGACGGAGTGTATCCATACTGAATCGCCCAGAAATCGTACGGGCCGGGACGGCTCGAGAAGTAGTCGCCCTGCTGCTGTCCCTTCTTCGCAAGATTCACGATCTCGTAATCCATCACTGAGCCCATCACACCGCG
>DASUXX010000457.1:0-13276 GCA_036377755.1 Gemmatimonadaceae bacterium | reverse complement strand
GCCGGTGCTTACGTCGGCTGCGCCGACGTAAGCACTCGGAAATCGAGCTTCTCGTTGTCCGCAGAGACCTCCACCTCGATTTCGTCGCCCTTGGCGAATTCGCCGAGGAGAATCTTCTCCGACAACGGATCTTCGATGTAGCGCTGGATCGCTCTCTTCAGCGGCCTCGCGCCGAACTTCTCATCGTATCCGTGCTTCACCAGGAACCTGCTCGCATTGTCGGTGAGCTTGAGCGTGAGCTCTTCGTCGCCGAGCCGCTTCTGAACTTCCCTGAGAAGAATCGAAACGATCTGCCCGATGTGTTCTTCGCTGAGCGGATGGAACACGATCACATCGTCGAGACGGTTGAGGAATTCAGGATTGAAGACGTGTGACATCTCCTCCTTCACCTTCTCCGCAATTCTCTCGAAGCTGTTGCGTCCATCAGCCGATCCGAAGCCCATCACGCGCCCCTTCGAGATGTCACGCGCCCCAACGTTCGACGTCATGATCACCACTGTGTTCTTGAAGTCGATCACACGTCCGTAGTTGTCCGTGAGATGTCCTTCATCGAGAACCTGGAGCAGGATGTTGAACACATCCGGGTGTGCCTTCTCGATTTCATCGAGCAGCACGACACTGTACGGCTTGCGACGCACTGCCTTCGTGAGCGTGCCCGAATCTTCATATCCGACATAACCCGGAGGCGCGCCGATCAAGCGCGACACGGAGAACTTCTCCATGTACTCGCTCATGTCGACCCTGATCAAAGCCTGCGGATCTGCGAAGAGGAACTTCGCGAGAGCGCGTGCAAGCTCCGTCTTTCCGACACCTGTTGGCCCGGAGAAAATGAACGAGCCGATTGGACGCGTCGGATCCTTGAGGCCTGCCCGGCTTCTTCTGATCGAGCGTGCAAGCGCCTTGATCGCCTCTTCCTGCGCGACCACCGATGCGTGCAGCTCATCTTCCATTCTGAGAAGACGTGCAGTCTCTGCTTCCTGGAGTCGCATCACAGGAATACCTGTCCAGCGGCTGACGATGAACGACACTTCGTCTTCGCCAAGAACCGGACGGTGCGACTGCCGATGCTTGTCCCAGTCTTCCTGCTTGCGGCGGATATCATCCTTGAGCTCGCGCTCACGATCACGCAACGCAGCCGCGCGCTCGAAGTTCTGGTCGCGAACAGCAGACTCCTTCTCCGTATTCACGCCTTCGAGCTGACCCTTGAGCGCAGTCACTTCCGGCGGAGGCGCCTGCGTTGCGAGGCGCGCGCGCGCACCGGCTTCATCGATCACATCGATCGCCTTGTCAGGCAGGAAGCGATCGGTGATGTAACGCTCCGACATCTTCGCTGCTGCATGCAGTGTAGTATCGGGAATCGTGACCTTGTGATGCTCTTCGTACTTGCCGCGAAGTCCCTTCAGGATCTCGACAGTCTCATCGACAGAAGGCGGCTCGACGATGACGGTCTGGAACCGGCGCTCGAGTGCACCATCCTTTTCGATGTACTTGCGATACTCGTTCAGTGTCGATGCACCAACGCACTGCAGCTCGCCGCGCGCAAGCGCCGGCTTGAGCATGTTGCTCGCGTCGATTGCACCTTCGGCTGCACCTGCGCCGACAAGCGTATGCAGCTCGTCGATGAACAGGATGATGTTCTTGTTCTGGGCGATCTCGTTCATGACCGCCTTCAGGCGCTCCTCGAACTGACCGCGATACTTGGTGCCTGCAATCACTGCAGCCATGTCGAGCGAAAGCACGCGGTGCTCGCGCAGCGAATCAGGGCACTCGCCATTTGCGATGAGCTGCGCCAGACCTTCGACGATTGCTGTCTTGCCAACGCCCGGCTCACCGATGAGAACAGGATTGTTCTTCTTGCGGCGAGTCAGGATCTCCATAACGCGCTCGATTTCCTTCGAGCGTCCGATGGTTGGATCGAGCTGCGACTCTGCAGCAAGCTGAGTGAGATCACGGCAGAAATGATCGAGTGCGGGCGTCTTTGACTTTTTCTCGCCTTTGCCTGTCGATGCTGGCGATCCCGAAGGACCGGCTGGCGAGGGGCTCGCGCCGCCTGCCGGCATGTCCGTCCCGAGAAGCCTGAGCGTCTCGGCGCGCGCAGCATCGAGGTTGATGCCGGCATCAGTGAGAACCTGCGCTGCAATACCCTTTTCTTCACGGAGAAGTCCAAGGAGCAGGTGCTCGGTGCCGACATAGTTGTGAGTGAGATCACGAGCTTCGGCCATTGCCAGCTCGAGAACCTTCTTGGCTCGCGAGGTATACGGCAGATCCGGACCGGTAGCGGCGGCAGCTTTGCCCTTCTTTACCGTGTCCTCGATCTTCTGTTGAATCTCGTCGAGGTCCACGCTCAGGTTCTGCAGAACCGCCGCAGCGACTCCCTCACCCTCGCGTATCAGGCCGAGCAGGATATGCTCGGTACCGACGTATTCGTGGCGGAGGCGCTCAGCCTCCTCCCTCGCCATCGCGAGAACCTTCCGAACACGCTCGGTGAAATTGTACCCGTTCATCGTATAGACCCCGTATCATCTGCGAGTATGCGTCGCACGTACTTCGCGCGCGCGATATTCGCTTCGCTCGTTGTCAGCTCGCGTCCCTCTGCATGTGCCAGGTGCGCTGACTGACTGAAAATCAGGAGCTTGTTGAGGGTATATACACTCAGGCCGGTTATCAGTTTCAGACCGACAGCAAGGCGAACGCTGCTGAGATAGCTCATCACCTCGTCAAAGGTGAGGCTTCTTGCATAACGAAGCGTTCCGTACGCTCGCCAAAGCTTGTCTTCGATAATATAACCGGCGTCTCTTAGCAATACTTTTCTTGCTTCCTCCTCGCGCTCGATCACGTGGGTTACCACTCGCGTCAGGTAATCCAGAAGCTCTGCTTCGGTGCGACCAAGCGTTGTCTGATTCGAAATCTGGAAGAAGTTTCCAACCACTTCACTGCCTTCCCCATAAAGACCGCGATACGTGAGACCGACCTGCTGGAGGCCGGCAAGCACTTTCGCAATCTCCTTTGTAAGAACCAGACCAGGAAGATGAATCAGAACCGATGCGCGAAGACCTGTCCCCGCATTCGTCGGACACGCAGTGAGAAATCCAAACTCGTTGTGAAACGCATACGGAACACGATCGCCGAGCTCGGAGTCGAGTGAATAAACAGCGTTGAACGCATCAGCAATTCGAAGCCCCGATTCCAGCGACTGGAGTCGCAGGTGATCTTCTTCATTGATCATGATGCTCGTTCCGCGAGCGACGTATACAGCCGACCCGCTGCGCACCGGACGCTGCGGATCGAGACCGGCGAGCTCACGGCTCACGAGATGTCTCTCATGAAGCAGCATGCGATCTTCGGGAGGCATTTCGTCAACGCGCAGCAGAACACCATGCCGCATGTCGCGCATGCCAGCCACTGCCTGCTGTACCTGCGACAGGATTCGAAGTCGCTCACCGTCACGCGCGCGTCCCGCGAATGCATAACCCTCGAGATTTCTTGCGAGGCGTATGCGCGTCGATATCACGATGTCGGGATGATCGCCCGAAGCGTCGAGCCAGCCTACTCCATCATCAGGAAGAAGTGAAAGATCGATCATTACTCCATTCCTCTCAGACGGTCGCGGATATCCGCGGCAAGCTCGAACTGCTCGGCGTCGATTGCCCTCTTGAGACGATCACGCAGCTCGTTGACTGTCCCGCCATCGGGCGCTTCGTTCAGCGCATGGGGCTCGTAGCGGCGACCGATGTGCTGTGAGCTGCCATGAACACGGCGCAGGAGATCGCGCATGCTCTTCTCGAATGCATCGTAGCAGTGCGCGCAGCCAAGACGTCCGGTGGACCTGAAATCACGGAACGTCGACGAGCAGAATGCGCAGCGGGCCGCATCGCCCTGAGTGGCCTGCATTGCCTGATGCACACTCTGGAGGAAGTCGGATATCTGCGGCTTTGGCGCGGACACATTCGTCTCCACGCCGCGCTCCGCGGCGCAGCGCTCACATAAGTGCAGCAGGCGCACGCCTGTGCCCTCGATTTGTGTGAGCTGCACTACCGCATCAGCTTCCTTGCAAACGTCGCAGACCATTCCACTCCCCCAATTGAGGGACGCCTGTACAAACGTCCCGCAACACCAGCCTCTTCTATACTATACGACTGCATCGGTGACAACGGTTTCGCTCAACCTGCCTCCCTCGAGGAGGAGCACCCGGCTCGCTCGCGCAGCGAGAGACCTGTTGTGAGTTACAACCACCATACCGATCTCGAGATCATTCACTACTTCACTGAGAAGCTCATGCAGCATCTCGCCATTCGCCAGATCGAGATTTCCTGAAGGCTCGTCAGCGAGCACGATCTTCGGATCCATCGCGAGCGCGCGAGCAACGGCCGTGCGCTGCTGCTCGCCGCCCGAAAGCTGTGACGGCAGATGATGCATGCGTCCACTCAATCCCACCCGCGAGAGCAATTCTTCCGCTCGGCTCCGTGCCTGAGCTGTATCACGACCCGCAATTCTGAGCGGCATCATGACGTTCTCTAGCGCAGTGAACTCTCTCAACAGGTGATGAAATTGAAACACGAAACCGACGGATCGGTTCCGTAATGCTGCAAGCTGTTCTTCACTCAATCCGTTGATCGGTTCGCCGCCGATCACTACGTAGCCTTTCGACGGTTTATCCAGTGCACCCAGTACGTGAAGCAGCGTTGACTTTCCTGCACCGCTCGCGCCGACAATCGCAACCATCTCGCGGGGACTTATGGAAAGATCGACGCCGCTGAGGACGTTGATGATTCCGCCATCGCCACCGATGTAAGTCTTATGAAGATCGTGAGCTTCAAGTACGGACATGTGCTACTCGTGCCTGATCGCGTCGATCGGATATAGGCGTGAAGCCTGAATCGCCGGGTACAGGGTAGCGATCGCAGCCGTGAGAATGCTCGCAAGGATAATCCACATCACGTCGAGCGGCTCGGTTGCCACGGGCAGGTGATCGATGAAATAGATCGAAGGGTCGAGCGGAATGAACTTGTACTTCTCGAGTGCCCACGCTCCCCCGAATCCAAGTATGAGACCGAGCACAGTCCCAACGATTCCAATCACGATTCCCTGCGCAAGGAATACGCGACGGATCGATCGCGCAGGAAGTCCCATCGCTTTGAGAATTCCGATTTCGCGCGTCTTGTCGGTTACCACCATTGTAAGTGTGCTTACGATGTTGAATGCAGCAACCATCACGATCAGCAGCAGGATCACACCCATGCCGAGCTTCTCGAGCTTGAGTGCCTGGAACAGCGAGCGATTCTGTTCCTGCCAGTCAACTGTTCTATAAGGCCATCCAAGAGCCGCTGTGATGCGCTCGGCAACTGTGCCGGCCTGCCATCGATCACGGGTCTTGACTTCGATTCCTGTTACACCCGTTCCGAGCGCGGCGAATTCCTGCGCCTTGTCGAGCGCGATGTACACATACGCGTTGTCGTATTCGTACATGCCCGTCTCTACGATTCCAGTCACCTCGAACTCGTAGAACCTCGGCGTAATCTGTCCGGTTACAGCGTTTGGCTTGGTACCGGCTATCGAGACAAGCGTGAACTTGTCGCCGGGCCAGGCGTTGTATCTCGACGCTACGAGCTTGCCCAGTACGACTCCTCGTCCTTGCCCATCGCTGCTGGCAAAGCGGAAGTCTCCCGAAATAACATGCTGTCGAATCGTCGTGACGTCCGGCACACCCCGCCCTGCCGGCGGAATCCCGACAACGTATCCAGCTCCGGCGTAGTCGTGGCCTGCGTTCATGCCGCCTTCTACCAGAACGAACGGCTGTGCAGCGACAACTCCGGGTAATCGCTTGACCTTGTCGAGCACGACGTGCCAGTCGTCGATCTTGAGGTCTTCACCGTAACTGAGTACGCGAATGTCAGGACTGCCGACAAGAATCTTCTCGCGGAGATCACGCTGCAGTCCGTTCATCACGCCGATGATGAGAATGAGAGCACTCACGCCAACGAGCACACCGCCGATAGCGATGATGCTGATGAGCGAGAGCAGCCGCGATCCGCGGCGGCTTCTCAGGTATCGTGCGGCGATCGAAAACTCTAATCTCGTCATTCGGCCCGCATTGTCGGAAAAAGAATCACGTCACGTATGCTTTGCGTTCCAGTGAGCAGCATGAACAGGCGGTCGATACCCATTCCCAGTCCACCCATAGGAGGCATACCGTATTCCATCGCGCGAAGATAATCCTCGTCGACACCCACGGCCTCGAGATCTCCTGCCGCCTTGAGGCGCGCTTGCGCCTCGAGCCGCGCGCGCTGGTCGATGGGATCGTTGAGCTCGCTGAACGCGTTAGCGAGCTCTTTTCCCTTGGCGAACAACTCGAATCTCTCGGTGAGCGCCGGATTCCCGCGCTTGGGCTTTGCCAGTGGTGACAGGTCGACCGGATAATCGATTACGAATGTCGGATCGATGAGCTTCGACTCGACGAGCTCCTGGAAGATCTCGTCGATGACCTTTGGACGGCTGAGAGTCTCCGGCTTCGTGACGCCGATGCGATGCGCAAGCTCACGCAGCGCCGAATCATCTGCGGCCATGACATCGAATCCGGCTGCCTTGTTGAGCGACGGGACCCACTCGATTCGCGGAAATGGCGGCGAGACCGTAAGGATCTGCGATTCAAGTCCACGCAGCTGCGCCATAGCGGCGGATACGTTCACGAGAAGCGACTCGATCCGACTCATCATCCCTTCGTAATCGGCATACGCTTCGTAAAACTCGAGCATGGTGAATTCGGGATTATGCGTGCGATCGATGCCTTCGTTTCTGAAGTCGTGACCGATCTCGTAAACTTTCTCGAATCCACCGACAACGAGGCGCTTTAGATAGAGCTCATCTGCAATTCGCAGATAAAGAGGCATGTCGAGCGCATTGTGATGCGTCACGAACGGCCGTGCCGCTGCTCCACCGTACAGCGGCTGCAGGACAGGGGTCTCGACCTCGAGAAATCCAAGTCCGTCGAGAAACGCCCTGATTGCCGTAACCATTCTCGATCGCGCGACGAAAAGCGATCGAACTTCAGGATGCACCGCGAGGTCGGCGTATCGCTGACGATAACGCTGCTCCGGATCGCTGAATCCGCTGTGGCGGATTGTCTCGCCGTTGATGACTTCTTCCTTGCCGTACGGCAGAGGCCTCAGTGACTTCGCAAGAAGCTCGAAGCTTTCGACACGAACCGTTGTCTCTCCTGTACGCGTGCGAAACAATGGACCTGCAACACCGACGATGTCGCCAAGGTCGAAATGTTCGAGCACGCCGAACTTCTCGTCGCCGAGCTGGTCCTTGCGGAAGTAGAGCTGAATTCGGCCCGTCATGTCGGCCAGATGTGCAAAGACGGTTTTACCGTGCGCGCGCCACGCGACAATTCTCCCTGCCACCGAAACGCGCGGCCCTTCATCGTGACCGTCCGTTGCTGCAGGCATTGCTGCAAGCGCTTCCCTGGCTGTGTGATCACGATCGTACGAATATGCAAACGGCTCTATCGATGCAGCGCGCAGCGCATCGAGCTTTTCGCGTCTCGCTTTTACTACGAAGTTCTCGTCGTCGCTCACGCGGCCTCGCTGGTCTGCTTCAAGTACGCTTCGATGAATGGATCGATGCCGCCATCCATCACTTTCTGCACATCGGGAATCTTGAGCTCCGTCCTGTGATCGTTGACCATCGTGTACGGCTGGAACACGTAGCTCCTGATCTGGCTCCCAAACGTCACATCCTTCTTGTTAGCATCGAGCTTTGCTTTCTCGTCTTCGCGACGCTGAATCTCGCGCTGATAAAGCTTGTTCTTGAGCATCTGCATCGCCTGCGCCTTGTTCTTGAACTGCGATCGCTGCGCCTGTGAAGCGACGACAATTCCAGTCGGCATGTGTGTCAGCCGCACGGCCGAGCTCGTCTTGTTGACGTGCTGCCCGCCGGCACCCGATGCACGATACACATCCATCTTTATGTCTTCGTCGCGAATCTCGATGTTGATCTCTTCATTAACAACGGGATATACGAACACCGAGGCAAAGCTGGTATGACGCCGGGCGTTTGCATCAAATGGAGAAATTCTTACCAACCGATGCACTCCAGTCTCGGGCCTGAGAAAACCATACGCATACTGCCCTCGTATCTCGAGCACCGCGCCTTTTATTCCTGCCTCTTCGCCCTCGCTCTCGTCGAGGAGCTCCATCTCGAATCCTTTGCGTTCCGCCCAACGCGTGTACATGCGGAGTAGCATCTGCGCCCAATCCTGCGCTTCGGTGCCTCCTGCGCCAGCGCTGATTTCAACTTGTGCGTCCCTGAAATCGTCCTGCCCGCGCAGCAGCGTCTTGAGCTCGAACGAATCCATCTCCACACCGAGCCCCTCGAGCTCGCTGTCGAGCTCGGCGTCCATGTCCGGGTCAGGTGACTCGCGCAGCAGCTCATCGAGCTCGCCTGCACTCTTGAGTCGTTCAGTGAGCTTGTCGTGTGGGTCCAGCCAGCCGCGAAGGCTTTTTACTTCCTGAAGAATTTCCTGCGCCGATTCCTGCTTGTTCCAGAAGTCGGCCTCTGACATGCGCGCTTCGTGCGCGGTCAGCTGCTGGCGCTTTCCCTCGATGTCAAAGATACCTCCGCACTTCTGCGAGCCTGTCCGACAGGCCCGCAAGCATGCGCGATCGTTCTGCGTTCGCTTCCGCCATTCCTTGTTGTCTTCCTAGAAAATTTTTCTGCCGGCGCCCAGTACTTCGTTCAGTGATTCCTGGAAATGTGTCGTCGACCGCGCGAAGTCAGCGCCTACCTGAGCGACGTATTCTTCGTAGCTCTTCTTGATCTCGTCGCGGAAGAGCTCCTTGAGCGTTCCCTTCTCGAGACCTTCCGCATGCTTCGCAGGATAATACGCCACCATGTCGGAAACGAGTGCGCGTGCGAGTCTCTTTGCGCGGAGACTCGGATCGCGCGCGAGGAATGGATTGATCGGCCTCCGACCGCTTGCTGGCGCAGGTGAAGCGCCTGCCGGTGACGGCAATGGAGGCGTCGACGGAGTCATTGCCTGCATCGGCGCTGGCGCTGGCGCCTGAGGTGTCTCCAGAACTGGTCGTGGCGCGGGAGGTGTTGGAGCGGCGGGAGCCGCAGGAGGAGTCACCGGTGGAACCGAGATCGCCTGCTGCGAAGCTGGCGGCGTCGGAACACGTGGCTGAGGAGCGGGCGTTCTGATTGCCGGTGCGGCGGCGCGCGGTGTGGGCCGCGGGGGCAGCTGAGCGCCGAATGGCTGCGGTGGAGTCGGGACTCGCGGCGAAGCAGGCGGCGTCATTCGCGGTGTTGCAATCGGAGTGACGGGCCGGGGCGCCGCAGGAGTCGGACGCCGCCCGCTCGGTACGAACGGGCCGGGTTGCGGACGTCTCTCAGCAAAAGCTGCAGTCATCGCATCCGCAGGAGTCTCATGCTGCGCCGTTTGTCCAATGCCAACTGGAATCACGCCGCCACACGTCGAGCATCGTGCCCGAACGCCTCCTTCGGGAACCTTTGCAGGATCGACGCGAAACACTGTCGAGCATTGCGGACAACTGACGTTCATTACCTGTCTCCACCTTGTGTGGTGCCGCTGTTTCCAATCTCGAACGCAGGAGGCCGGTCGTCCGTTCGCCGGTCGATCGAATAAACCGAGCCGCTGAGCGTTTTTGCGTACGTCTTCATCTCCGTCGCAAGCCTGCTCACCTGCCGCGCTTCCTTAAAGGTACGCTGTGCATTGGTCACTACACCAATAGAAAGTGTCATCAGCGGCACCCGGTCAAGCACTCCGCGCCTGTCTTTCCCGAAAAAATAACCCGCCCGGCGATCCGGCTCCGAGTACTGATACGGGACAAGTGCGTCGAATGTCGTCGTAATTTCGTCGCATGTATCGGTAATCGCTGCATACGGAATGATGAAAATGAAATCATCACCGCCAATGTGGCCCACAAACCCTTTCTCTCCGCATAGTCCCTTCACCACATCGTGAAGAATCATCGCGAGGATTCGTATCACACGATCGCCTTCATTATAACTGTAGCGGTCGTTGTATTCCTTGAAATGATCGAGATCGGCGTAGCAGACAGCAAACAGTCCGGAAGATGAAAGACGCCTGCGTATCTCCTCCTCGATAGCGCCGGCACCCGGCAGTCTCGTGGAGGGATGAACTCCCAGGTCCCGGTCGGATCGCGCGAGCAGCAATTCAAGGCGGCGCCGCGCCTCCACGTCAGGCATCACATCGGTGACGACTTCATCAGCGCCCGCGTTGAAGCATTCGACGATTGTTGACGAGTCATTCCGACAAACCGCGATGGCTGGAACCACTCCTGTATACGAATCAGCCTTCAGGCGCCTGCAGGCATTGAGTGCTTCCTGACGGTTGTCACGCAGGTCGAACACGACGACACGCGGACGCCCACGCAGCGCAATCGCCATGAGCTCGTCACCCGTACTCACATTTACCTGCAACGACCTGAGCGATGCAACCCACTCCGTCACCGGCGCGGGAAGCGCCGATGGATTAGTTGCAAAGAGGATCGTCGACGGCGCCGACATAGCCGGACTCATGACTTGCGCAGCAGGGTCTTAAGGGTGGTCGTTCGATTGCGAAGAGCCGCAGTGGTACAAAACGTAAGACGCGCTCCTGGCCGCAACCGCAACTTCTTGTTCAAGACCTAGAAAGACCAGCTGCCCACGAGAGCGGTCGAGCCGTTTCCTGCTTTCCGCAGTCGCAGTCTCACTGAGGTATAGGCGTCGACCGCACTCAGGAAATGATTCGCGAGCACGAGACTGATGATCTGGTCCGCATCGCGGAATGCCGAATTGCTCGACGCAATTGCGGCCCTGAATCGCTGAAATGCTTCCGGGTTGCCCGACCATGACCAACGGTACTCCGGTTTGACCGCTCGCGAAACATAAAATTCAATTGCGGATCGATATTCTGTGCTTTCCCTTCCCGGTGGAACAGCCGGATCACGCCAGAAAGTCTGTCGCGCAAGCAGCCACATTGCCCCGTTGAACGTTTCTTCGTTCGATTCGGGATCCACATCACCGCCGTTCACGACGTCGTAGACACCGCTCTCGACGTACTTCTCCATGCGCTCGAAGTAGTCCCAGTTGCCAGACGGTCCATTCGGTGAGAATTCAGCTCTCGCGACTGTGCGCGAGAGCCCTCGATACGTATCGCGATCGCGCACGCCGCGATTGTGCCGTGCGAAATAATATCCGAGGCCGGCGGCCTCGAGCGCGAGGTAGATTGCGCTCCGTTTCTGGCGCATGATTGCCTGTCCAGCGCCAGGCACAATCGCCGACGCAGCGGTTACGAGAACCGGATTATGCACTCCGGCTGACGCGTCGGCATTGTTCTGTGCAGACAGTGCGCACGGAAAAAACGTCAGCGCAAGAACAGGAATCGCCCGCCTCTTCCACATCAGAAGAGAAAACGCAGCGAGATATAGGTCGGTGTCTTTCCCGCATCTTCGGACAAACCACCGAAGGTACGCGCGATATCAAACACAAGTCGCCCGGTGCCGAGGCCGAATCCGACTGATGCATTTGCCCCATCAGTGTCATTCGCGATATAGCCGCCGCGCAGGTGAACTGTCTTGTTGTAGGTGAGATCTGCCCCAATGCGTCCAGATGGATCGTCAGCACTCTTGGTCGCGATCACGTCGGCTGCAATTCGAACGTCGATGTCAGAGACATACTTCTCGAGCCCCGGCAGCTCCCACGATGCACCGGCCTCGATTCTTGTCGGAAGCGGATCTGCCTGCTCGCTGTCATTCACCTGGAGCTTCGTGCCAACGTTTCTGACTGCGGCTCCAAGCCGCACCGAAGTAGTTGCCGGAACGTCGTATTGCAGCCCGAAATCGACTGCGCTCGCAGTTGCCTTGAATTGCGTGATGCCCTGACATTGTCCGGAGCAATCGACGCGATACTGGAGCCGTTTGTAGTTGATACCCATGCTCAATCTTTTTCCGAGCTCGGCGCCAAATGATGCGGCAAAGAGAATGTTGCGAGGCAGCACGAGACCGATCGGTGCCCCGCCGGGATCGGTGATCTGCTGATTCCCGAAGTCCAGAAGATTGACCGATAGCGCAAACGCGCCAAGATGTCTTCTCGGAATGAGAAGTGTCACAACGTCACCACGCGCAGCGATCGTCTCCGAGTGATGTACGGCGGCTTCTTTTTTCTCGAGCCGTGCGATCCCGGCCGGATTCGACCAGATCGCTTCACTTCCCAGCCGCTCTGCAACGGTGGCCTGCGCCATCCCGACAGTTTGGGCGCCGACAGGAAGCAGCAGAAAAAGCGCGCCGTCGCTCGAGCTTTGAGCGGCGGCGGGTGCGGCGAGCAGAATCGCCGCGAACGCAGCCAGGGCGCGATGGCGTTTCACGCGTCTAGAGAGGCAGTGCCTCGTCGATCAGCATGATCGGAATGTCGTCGCGCACGGGATATTTCACGGCGCATGTATGGCAGACAAGCACAGACTCTCCCTCGCGGTACTCGAGGTCGCCTTTGCACTTGGGGCACACGAGAATTTCCAGAAGCTGCGAATCGAGACTCATTATCTGTCTTCCTTTGCTGTGTGGTATCCAAAGCGCTCGAGTGCCGATGTGCTCCGCCTCCAGTTGGGAAGCACCTTCACCCACATATCGAGATACACGCTATCGCCGATAAACCCTTCAATTTTTTTTCGCGCGGCCTGACCTACCTCGCGTATGCGCGTCCCCTTCGCGCCGATGATGATGCGCTTCTGGCTCTCACGCTCCACATAGACGACGGCTCGAATGTACAACGGCGACTTGCCCTCGCGGAACTCCTCGATGCCGACGGCGACGCTGTACGGCACCTCGTCATGCAGCTGCTCGAGCACGGTTTCTCGAATCAGCTCTGCCACGAAGAATCGCACCGACTGTGTGCTGACATCATCTTCAGGATACAGGAACGGGCTTTCCGGAAGGTTCTCGCTGATCGCCTTCATGAGATCGTCGACACCATCGCCTGAGACAGCGGAGATCATGATTGCGTCAGGACGCTCGCGCTGCAGACCGGATTTCCTGTCGCGTGAGAGGAGATCCGATTTATTGAGCACTTCGATAACGGGTGCTGCCGGGGGCGATTTGAGCTGTGCCGCCTCGGGTAATGGCTCCGGTGCGCCGTTCGATGCATCGACAACGTAGACAATGACGTCAGCATCGGCGAGCGCCTTCAGTGCCGTTGTTCGCATTGCTCCCTGCAGGGCGTACTTCGGTTCGAGAAGGCCCGGCGTATCGAATACAAT
>DASUXX010000456.1:0-3390 GCA_036377755.1 Gemmatimonadaceae bacterium | reverse complement strand
AGTACGCAGTATTAGTCAGTAAGCAGTAAGCAGTGCAGTTGGTACGGAGTGCAGTGAGTACGCAGTGCAGTGAGTACGCAGTGCCCTATTGGACGCACTGTCCGTGTGGGTCCGGTCGTGGTCCATCCACTTTCACTCGATGATCGAGATTGGCTACGACGGTAGCGACGTCGTACAGAAGGTTCGCAACCTTGGCGAGGTGCGGATAGTTGATGTTCTGCGGCTCATCGCTCAGCTGGTGATAATCGATGTGACCCCCCGTCGAGAAGAACGTGATCGGAATTCCGTATCGCGCATACTCGTAGTGATCACTGCGGCAGTAGTACTGCTCGGGATGTCCAGTTGCATCGAACTGATAGTCGAATGCGAAGGGATTCGCATATGACTTGTTCACTGACTCGACGATGTCTCCGAGCTCGGTCGAGAGACGGCGCGAACCAATGAGCTGGAGATATCCCGGACTGCCACCGGGAATGTCGCTCGCTTCGCCGCGTCCGATCATGTCCACGTTGAGCTGCGCAACGATCGAGTCGCGCGGCACTGTTGGATGATCAGTGAACCACGTCGAGCCATACAGATCTTCTTCTTCACCTGTGTGCCACACAAAGATCAGCGACCGCTTCGGCTTCACCTTGAGCGACGCAAACTTCTCCGCGACTTCGAGAGCGCCGACACTTCCCGATCCATCGTCATCGGCTCCGTTATAGATCGAATCGAGTCTTGCTGGACGGATTTTCCGCAGGCTGTCGAGATTGATCCTGATGCTCGCTCGCTCTTCCGCTGTAATTCCTGATCCCGGAAAATCGGGGAGGTCCTTGTTACGTGAGAGATAAATCCGCTTCGCCGCATCGTTGAACGCGCGCAGCGAATCGACATCGAGCGCGCCGGCCCGGCGAATTCCAAGGTGATCGTTATGTGCGCCAAGCGCGACGTACTGATTCTTCAGTTTGGGATCGCTGCCGGGAATGATCGCGACAACGTTGCGTGCAGGCGCATCGACTTCATTGAACTGAAGCGACCCGTGAAGTGTGCGGCCAACGGTTCCAGGCCGTGCATTCTCGAGCGGAACGCCAAGAAACTTCTGCGATGACGACGCCGGAACTACGAGCAGGTAGGGCGTGCTCGTAGTGTCGTCATCGCTTCGCATCATTGTCTGAGGGGTCATCGCGAAGCGCCGCACCTGCGTCATGCCGCTTTCCGGGCGGAAGATGATGAATCCAACCGCACCCGGATAACGCCGTGAGAGCCCGCTCGTCGACCCGGTTACCGCGACAATTTTTCCCGCTGCCTGTTCAGGCGTGATCAGCGTTGCCTGGTCTGCCATGTTGCCGGCGTAAATGACCTGTTTTCCATCGAGCGCGCGCGGCTTGCCGCCCTGATGAATTGGAACGTAATCGGTGTTGACCGTCAGGTTCTCGTTGTCTGCGGCGAGCTTCATGTTGAGGTCGAGCGTGCGATTGAACAGCGGCACGTTCTGGAAGAACGTTCCATTGTCGCCGCCGGGAACGAGACCCATGCGGCGCACTTCGCGCTCGATGTATGCTGTTCCCTTGAGACCGCCGATGTCACCCGCGCGGCGTCCCATCATCGAGTCGTCCGCAAAGATGTAAAGACGCGACATCGCATCTTCAGGAGTAATTGCAGCCTGCGTCGGCTTGGCCGTGTACTTCATCGGAAGCGCGCTTTGCCCTGCTGCTTCGCGGGGCCGTGAGTACGAGAGTGACGCGACCACGACGAACATGGCCAGACGTGTTCTATTGGACATGAGGTGGGGGAGATTGTGTAGGTAGTGCTACACCGAATGATAGCGCGGCGTTTTATCCCTTACAGTAAGGTCTTTGTAAGCTCTGTCAGCTCTTTGTGCGTGAAAATGCGTCCTCGCCATCGAACTGCTGAAGCTTCTCGACGTGCATCCACGTGTGCGCTTCGCCGATCTTGGTGAGCAGAGAGAGAATCTCTGAATTCGTGAGCTGGTCGCCGCGCGCTTTCTTCAGGAAACGGCATCGATACTGGTCAATCAGAGTAACGCGCCTGCCGTCTTCAACGGGATACACTGTGTTTCCGCGATTGCCAATCATGTGAAGATTGAGCGTCGTGCCGCTTGCGATATCACTCAAATCCGCGGCGAGCTTGTCAGGCAGTAATGTGCTCTCGATGAACACATCGACTCCCGTAACCTTTCGCGATTCAGTGTCGACGACCTGCACATCTTCCGATGAAGGCGAGATTCGCACAGCGCGGAAATCGCGATGTGCCCCGACAGTGTTTGATTTCTTTCCGAGGTTCCTGATGATCGTGTCTGCGAATTCCGTGGTACTCGAAGGCTTTGCATCACCTGCCATGTCACCGGAGCGGACACCGCTCTCGAGAGTGACGAGCACTGCCTGCTCGATGTCGTTTGCGCAATCTCCTTCGCCAATGTGACGCAGCATCATCGCTGCGCTCAGGATGAGCGCGGTAGGATTTGCGACGTTCTTACCAGCGATGTCAGGCGCCGATCCATGCACTGCTTCGAAGATCGCGACATCACTGCCGATGTTAGCGGATGGCGCGAAGCCGAGTCCACCGGTGAGCCCGGATGTGAGATCGGAAAGAATGTCGCCGTTCATGTTCGTGGTTACAATCACGTCGAACTGCTCGGGGCGCATCGCAAGCTGGTGCGCGCAGTTGTCGATGAGGATGTGCTTCGATTCGATCTCCGGATACTGCTTTGCAATTTCCTCGAACGTGTGCTGAAGCATTCCTTCGGTGAGCTTCATGATGTTCGCCTTCGTCGCGCAGTGAACGCGCTTGCGCCCGGCGGCGACAGCGAATTCAAACGCGAGGCGAACGATTTTTTCGCAGCCCGTGCGCGAGATGATCTTTAGAGCCTGGGCAACACCCGGCGTCTGCATGTACTCGATGCCGGTGTACAGATCCTCGACGTTTTCACGAACGATGACGATATCGAGCTTGCGTCCGGTGAAAGGTGTGCGAACTCCGGGCAGCTCGCGGACCGGTCTGAGGTTTCCGAATGTCTCGAAGAGCGTGCGAAGCGTGACGTTCGCGGATTTATTCCCGTAGCCAATCGGTGTTTCGAGTGGTCCCTTGAGGACGACTTTCGTCTCTTCGATCGATTTGATCGTTTCCTCAGGCACACCCGACTCGATGTCTTTCTTGAACGCCTCGGCGCCAGCGAGATGGATTTGCGGCTCGATCTTGACGCCGGTTGCTTCTATGACTTTGAGGGCGGCGGAGACCACCTCGGGTCCGATTCCGTCGCCTGGGATGACGGTGATCTTTCTTTTGTCGAATAGCATACGGGCAAGTTAAACGCACCATGCGGACCACTGAAGCCCGTATGCTTCCGGGCGCCTGTCCGTGAGGTTAGTATCCGATTCTCAAAGCGCG
>DASUXX010000455.1:0-12848 GCA_036377755.1 Gemmatimonadaceae bacterium | reverse complement strand
CAGGCTCACTGGTATCGACCAGCCGAATCCTCGCGGAAAAAGCTTGTCAACGTGAAACGCGGAGCTCAGGTTCACCGAATTGTCAGTGAGGAACGTCGGCTGCTCTGCAAGCTGCCGGAAATTGGGATCACGCCGCGTGACATTCAGCCTGATGTCGGCAAAATCACTCGCGAGAACCGACAGCGAGACCTGGCCTGCAAATCCAGCTTCGTCCACAACGCCGCCAAGGCGGATGTCATCGACCCAGACTTCCATCGTGTCCCCTGGTGCAACGGGACTCAGTGAGCTTCCAACTGCTGTGCGAAGAATTCCAACAGCGAGCTCCTGAACTCCCGCAAGATTCGGCGGACTCACACCCGGATCCGCACTGTACGCGATGTAACCATCCTGGCATGCGACATATCTCGTCCCACTCGGCGGCGGCGGCGAGCGCTCGATGATCGCCGAGTCGAGACCGGTGCACGAGTTCTTTCCGCCGCCGTGCAGATATGTGTTCTGAATTTCCGCGCGGAGCTTGAACAACTTCTTGAAATCCACGCGAACTTCCGGAAGCCACGAGGCCTGATCGAGACCGGAGTTAATTGGTGTTCGATACATGTAAAAGTTGTTCGCATCGCGACCAATCTTCACGTAGAACTGGAGATCTCCATTTGCTCCCCATCCACTGCGGACTCCGCGAGCCCAGAGCCGCAGCTCCTTATACGCCATGAAATTCTTTTCGCCTTCAGGAAACCTGAAATACGCTTCTGCCCGATCGTAGAGGTCGAGATCGCCAGCCTGAAGACGGAGCGAGCGCTCGTTGATCTGAATGCGGTTGGTTTCGAATTGACTTCGCTTGGTTTCAGGCTCGTCTATAACGCCGGGGGGAGACTCATAGCTGATCCCGCCCGCGAGATTGCGATCCTGCGTGCCAATTACTCCTGCATTCACGAAGCCCGATCCGCGTGTCTCCGCACCAATTCCGCGAAGCCCGGTTTCGGCGCGCTTGATCCATGGAGAGCCGGTGAGTCGAAGCCGCGCAATTGGGACCTGCGTGAAATCGGCGTCGCTCGCGCCGCTTCCGGAGATCATCGTTATTCTGAGCGAGCGGATTCGACGCAGCAGCGGCGAACCGAGAGAGTCGCTCGCATTGCGGAATGGAATCCGGAACAGCACCCAGCATCGTTCTTCAGGCGATGGACCCACCACGGTGCGGGGACTCTGGTTGCACTTGCCGATGCGCGTGTATGCAGCCGTATCACCGAGATTCACGATGTAGCGCCGCAGCTGCTCGGCGTCACGCTCACCGCTCGTGAGATTCATGACGTTATCGCCGTCGATGTCTTCTTCATCGAGGCGATTGTTGCCGACGGTGCAATTCGTTGATGCATCACCCAGAATGCGAATCACCGAATACCCGTTCCTGCATGTGGCAAAGTTCCCGACAACGCCGGTCACTGGTGGTCTTCCTGGCAAAGTATCCGTGACGAGCGTGATCTTGCCTGCGAGATCGCCGGCGAGACCATTATCGTTGACGCCGACATTGAATGCTTTAGAGAATGGATCGCGCTCGCTGTCGAGACGATCGAAACCTTCGAGCTTCTTTCCGGTGTAGATGCTGTCACGCTCGAGCGCGTTCGCGGGATCGAGTCGCACACGCAGCGTATCCGGCGCAAACGCAACTGTGTTCTCGGATACTTCACCGAAATCCATTACCAGTATCGGATTCCGCGGGCGTCTGGAGCGCGCGACGGGAATCTGCGCCCAGAACTCGATCGACTCTACACGGGAGAGATCAGAGCCGCTTGGGCCGAGAGGAGTTCGAATCGATCGCCAGCGTCTCCCGGTCGGCGTATTCTGCACTGTCCACTCGAACAAGCCCTCGCTTCGCAGCCCGCCGATCGCGAGCGGATACAAGGTGAGCCACAAGAGTGGTTCAGGCGCGGACAATCCTGTGCCGATGATGTTCGTGAGTGGATCGATATCCTCGATGCGCGTGCGCACAGCAGCTCCACGCGCATCGAGTCCATCGCTTTGCCACGCCATTGTCGATGCGCGCTCGATATCGAGAACGCCGGTTCCGAATTGCTGCGGAATCTGGCGGCCAAGCGCGGGCTGGCTGCTGTAATACCATTGCGATTCATCGAGCGGTACGAGGAATCCGCCTTCACCTTCGAACGATTCGATGAATGCCTGACCCGCAGCGTTCGGTTTAGGGCGGCTCGCTGCAAACTCGGCTGCCAGATTGATTCGCGATGGAGCGTCGGTCGGACCCGCGGGCAATCGAGAGACGAGCGACGTCAACGGTGACGCGTCGAAGCTCATCTGCGCAGTAACTCCCGCCATCAACGATGCTGCAGGCTCGAACCCAAGTGGCGGACGATTGAACGTCGTATTCTGACGCTGCGATATCGCCGTGAAATTCACGCTGCCATTCGAGAGCGGAAACTCAGCAGTCGCACCGAAGATCGACGTCGGAGTTTCCGCGAAGACCGGATTTTCCTCGAACTGAACTGTGACCTGTCGTGGCCGCGGAAAAAGTGTGTCCGGTCGCGCGAAGGTTACTCGACCGAGATCGTAATCGACGTTGTAGTCGGTGCCGCGCACGAGCGGAATTCCATCGACGAGAAGGCGCTCCGAATTCGGTCGTACCTGAACAGCGCCAAGCAAGAGCGCTCCCGCCTCGCCGCTTCCCTGCGCCTGGTAGCGCACTCTTATATGGTATACGGACTGCGGTCGCTGCGCGGACTTCACGTACTCCGAGGGAGTCGTGTAGATCGTGTCATTTGACGGATTGGTTCCGCGCGCGAGGCCATTCTTTGCAAAAGGCCGTAACGATGGGAAGACCAGGAACTGGTCGCGGATCACCCGGGCGGCCGATGCGCCGAGACTGAGCTCGAAGTTGGGATCAGCGGGACGCGGCCAGAGCCGATTCTCGATGTCGAATGTCGAATTGTTCGTTCTTTGAGCGAGTCCAAAGATCTGGAGATACGTATTGAGGCCTTCGCCCTGCGATTGAACAGCTTTCTCCTGGTCCTCGCTCGTACCGGTAACGACTTTGACGACGACACTCTGCCGTTGAACTTCAGGGCCGCCGATTCGATATACGCTCCTGATCTCGCGCTCGAATGCAGGATGCTGCGGAGTTACCTGCGGATCCCAGAGAAGATTCGCGAACTGTTCAGTGCCTGATCGATACTCCAGATCAGGAGTGCCGCCGGTTGTGACGTGTACGGTATCGACACCGTTCACTCGCACGCGATAGGCGACGACGAGCCGCTCATTGTTGAGTGAAAGCGGCCTGACAAGCGCAATCCACAGCTGCGAAGGGTCGACGTAATAGTCGATACCTTCGCGCAGGCGTTCGTACACGGGGCCTCGTCGCGAACGTGGATCGCCAAGAATTCTGAACTGAGGCCCACTCGGATTAGGCGGCTGTCCGCCAATGAGGAGGCGATATAAGAAGACTCGCATGGGTCGCAGCGTATCCGGCAGCGAGAGTGCGAGCTGCTCCATCTTTCGCGAATCCAGAATGTCGATGTTCGGATATGCAGAGCCGAACAGGCGCGGGTTTACCGTGAAGAAAAAACGTCGCGGCTCGAACTGGTGATCTTCGATGCGTCGATCGACGGCCGATAGAGTGCGATCACCGACAGTGAAGATGCGATCGCGTATGACATTGCCCTTCTGCTGCGCGACGATGCCTCGAACACGCGCCGGACCGAGCTTCGCAACAGCCTGAAGACCGTAGTTGCCGCTTGGAATTCCAGCGGTGATGAAGCGCGATACAGGGGGCTGGAAGGTAACGTTGCCGAGCTCGAGACGCTGAATGAGCTCGTTACCCTTTCCTTCGTAATTCACTGAGATGTTGTTCGACCCATCGAACTCGCGTTGAGTATCGTAGTCCACGTCGACATGCACACGCTCGGCAACGACCCCACCGGATCGTGCATTGAACTGGAAATCGCTGATCGGGAGAAAGCTCGACTGACAGGCGAAGACGGGTTGAGCAAAGCCGCTTACAGCGCAGCGCTCATTGAGATTGCGCTCCGCCCGGATCTCCATCCGTGCATTGAGCTGAAGCGTGAGATCGGAGTGCTCGGCGATAATGTCGCCGGCCTTCGAGGCAACGGTGCGTTGAGGTTTGTCTGCCGGAGTGTCCGCAAACGAGGGCGGCTTCTCGCTGGTCGCGAACGACGATGCTGCGACCTGGCCCCATACAGCCTGCACGATCGACCGCATGTTCTGCTGAAATGCTGTGGCCCGGGCTGCTTCGATCTGCTGAACTGCGCGACGGTAAGTGTCGCGCCCTCCAACGGACAGAACCGTGGGGAGCCGGAGCGGGATGGTATCCCGCGGGAACGGTATGCGAACGACCGGTATGGAATCCTGTGGATTCTGGCTTTTCACGATAGTTGGCAGGCATGCGAGGAGGGCCAGCGAGCAAAACAGCGCCCACGGGTGTACCAGACGAGAATGTGACGCACGCGCCTCCGGCGCGGGGTCACAGGTAATTCTGCCCCCCGTATATTTCACAGGGTGAAGATACTCCACAAATACGTCCTCAAGGAGCACTTCGGACCCCTCGTGTTCGCGATGACGGCGCTTACATCGCTGTTACTGCTGCAATACATCGCCAAACGGTTCGGAGAGCTTGTCGGCAAGGGACTTCCGTGGAGTGTGATCGGCGAGTTCCTTGTACTGTCCCTGCCGCTTACGATCGCACTGTCACTTCCCATGACAGTGCTCGTTGCAACGCTGTATGCATTCAGCCGGCTCGCCGCGGAAAATGAGATCACCGCAATGAAAGCGAGTGGCGTGAGTCTTCGAAGTTTGCTTGCGCCCGTACTGTTTGCTGCCGCCGGAGTGACGCTTTTCATGGTGGGATTCAACGATCAGATCCTGCCGCGAGCGAATCACAGGCTGCGGACGCTCCAGGGTGACATCGCGCAGAAAAAGCCGACGTTCGCCTTGCGCGAGCAGGTGATCAATGAGGTAAGCCCGGGCAAGCTGTATCTTCGCGCCGGCCGGATATCGCAGACGTCGAACAAGATGCGCGACGTTACGATCTACGACGTGGGGGATTATACGAGGCGCCGAACCATCTACGCCGACTCCGGGAACATGGCCGTTTCGCCGGACCAAGCCGACCTCCTTTTGACCCTATACTCGGGCACTGTGCAGGATGTTCCTATACAGAAGCCGCAGGAGCTCCAACGCCTTTACTTCGACACGCAGCTCATCCGGGTGAAGGGCGTTGGAAACGAATTCCAGAAGACACAGAACGACACTTATAAAGGCGAGCGCGAGATGTCAGTCTGCGAGATGTATCGCAATGCCGCATCCGCAAAGATGATAGTCGACGTTGCGCGGCAGGAATTCAACGAGAAGGTGAAGCTTGCAAAGCAAAGAAAGGTGAAGCTGAGCAAGGAAGTTCTTGCGACACGTACGCAGCCGCCGTTCGATATTCCAGTCGGCAAGTATTACTGCAAGCTGCTTCAGCAGACGGGAGTAAAAGCGCTCGCAGCGCAGACGCCGGTACAGACACCTGTACAGCAACCGCAGCAACGCGACTCGATCAAGGCGCGCACAGATTCCATCAGGGCCAGCATAGAAGCCGAGTCGAAGCGAATGGATAGTGTACAGACAGTTGCGCCTGCGGCTCCGCCTGCTGCCCCGGCAGTGACACTGCCTGCGACGACAATTCCGCCGGCAATTGCGCCACGCGGTCCGGTTCCTGTCGCGCGGCCCGGAACATCAGTGGTCGTCGACTCCAGCAAGCAGCAGATACTCAGTGCGCGTGCAGCAGCCGCCCCGTCTCAGGGAGTTACTAACGCGGCCGGTGAGCCGATTCCGAATGAAGTCATTCCGGCTCAGGTCGAAGCAGCGCGATTGAGAGTGATCGATCAGATGCGAAGCCTGAATCGATACGAAGTTGAGATTCACAAAAAATTCGCACTCGCTGCAGCGTGCTTCATTTTTGTTCTGCTCGGTGCGCCGATCGCGTTGCGATTCCCGCGCGCAGGTGTTGGACTGACGATTGGAGTGAGCCTCGTTGTCTTCGGGCTGTATTACGTCGGACTCATCGCTGGCGAATCGCTTGCACGCCGCGGAATTGTGCCGCCGATAGTCTCGATGTGGATTGCAAACGTGGTCTTCCTGTTGATCGCTCTCATTCTTCTCATGCGAATGGGCAAGGAGGCGGGATCATCACGCGGCGGTGACCTGCGGGAGGTCATCGACAACTTCAAGTACCGGTTCAGGAGAAAGCCGGTGCCGTCTGTCGCTCCGCGGAGCGTTCCTCGAACCAGCATAACGTGAAACTGGTTCATCCCCTCGACAAATACGTCTTCAGCGAGTGGTTCAAGATTTTCCTGGCGACAACGCTGGGATTTCCGCTGCTGCTTATTCTTTTCGACCTTACCGACAATCTCGACAAGTATCTCGCGAAGAAGCTGCCGCCGGGGAACATTGCGCTTTCCTACGTCTACTGGCTTCCCGATTCGATCTTTCTGATACTGCCTGCGGCAGTTCTCTTCGCAACGGTGTTCTCGATCGGTGCGTTCACCCGGCACTCCGAGATCACTGCTGCAAAAGCATCAGGCGTGAGCTTCTATCGCTTCATTGCGCCGATTTTTCTCGGTGCGATGTTCGCTGCGGGTCTTGGACTCGTCCTTGGCGAATACGCACCGCTTGCAACGAAACGAAAGCTCGAGCTGCTCGAGCGGCAAACGGTCAGCAGCAGCAACCAGCGATTCAATTTTGCTTACGCGGCTGACGCGGGACGCGTATATAAAGTTCAGACTTTATATACCGCGAGAAACCAGATCGATGGCATCACGATCGAGCGAAAGGGGCGTGGACCATCGTACCCGTCGTACATCCTCACATCACTGAACGCGACCTACAAGCCGCAGAAGCACGGCTGGAAGATTGCGAATGGAACGATGCACATCCTCCTCGATTCGCTCAGCAACATGACGGTGCAGTTCGACTCGGCCTATGACAATCATTTCAAGGAGCGCCCGCAGGACCTGATGCTCGCGCCGAAAGCTCCCGAGGACATGAACTTCGGAGACCTTGGAAAATTCATTCAGGCAATGGAGCGGTCTGGAGCCGATGTCGACAGGCTCAAAGTCGAACGAATGCTGAAGATCGTCATACCGATAACGAGCGTCATCATCCTCTTGTTCGCAGCATCTCTGGCAACGAGCACGCAGCGGGGGGGTGCCGCCTACGGTGTAGGTCTTGCTCTGGGTACGACGATCATTTTCATATTCCTCGTGCAGCTTACTAAAGGTCTTGGAAGCAATGGCCTGATACCGCCGGAAGTCGCGGCGTGGACGCCGAGTATAGTGTTCGGTGTGCTTGGTGCGATCCTGTTCGCGCGGGTGCGCACTTGATAGCAGCCGTTCGCGGCGTATTCGGGAGAATCGGCGAACGCGGATACTTCATGCGCGACATTGGTCGCGGCATCAAGGATCCAAAGACTTACGGACGCGAGACAATCCGCCAGATGCGGAATATCGGAGTTGATTCGCTTCCACTCGCTGCAATCGTGGCGGCATTCATCGGTGCAGTCACTGCATTCCAGACGCGCTATCAGCTTTTTGGCGGCGTTCAGCTTTCGGTCGTCGGACTCATCTCGAGGCAGTCGATCATCCTCGAGCTCGGGCCGTTGCTGACTGGACTTGTACTCACTGGACGAGTGGGAGCGCGAATCACGGCAGAGATCGGAACAATGCGAGTAACGGAACAGATCGATGCTCTCGAGACACTCGCGTACGATCCGATTGCGTTTCTTGTCGTTCCAAGACTGATCGCAGCGCTGATCATGCTGCCGATGCTCGTGATTCTTGCGAACGCGATTGGCGTCGGAACGGCATTCATGACTGCGGTTCTCGCGACCGATGTCACATCCGCAGCGTTCTCCGAGGGATTGCGACTCGCGTTTGCGCCGTTCCAGATAGTTTACAGTATCATCAAGGCGTTTTTGTTTGGCGGAGCGATTGCATTCTTCTGCTCCTATGAGGGCTACAACACCACGGCCGGTGCAGAAGGTGTCGGACGCAGCACTGCGCAGGCGGTGGTTATCACATCAGTCGCGATCCTCGTTCTGGACGCGCTCACAGCATTACTGCTCGCACCTTACCTGCAAGGATGAAAAAACGCGACGACGTACTTGTTGGAATTGTGATGGCGGTTGCAGTTGTAGTCGCCATCCTGGGATCTCTCTGGCTTGCACGCGGCGGATTGTCGAAGGGTTATCCGCTGTATGCCAAGTTCCCGTGGAACTCGGGCCTCAAGCAGGGTCAGCCCGTCCTGCTCGCAGGCGTTAATGTCGGATATGTCGATGAGGTCGAGCTGAAACAGGATGGCACTGTTCTCACGACGTTCCGTGTCGGCAAGGAGTACAAGGTGCCGATCGGTACAACGGCGACGGTAGTAGCGAACGGAATCTTCGGTGACATGGCGATTGCGCTGACGCCGAAAGGACCGAACCCGCAATCGATTCCGGCGGAGGACACAGTTCCTGTCGGTCCGTCTGCGCCGGGGATTGCTCAGATAACGAGCAAGGCCGATTCGATTGCAACATCGGTCAATGCGATGACGTCTGCGCTGAACAAAGAGTTGATCGCATCTGGCGGGGTGCAGGATCTGCGGCGCACACTTGCATCTGCGAACACACTCACGCTCAACATGAACCGACTCGTGAGTCAGTTCAGTGCGATTGCGGCGGAGCAGAATCGTCAGTTGTCGATGACGCAGGCGTCGCTGCGTCGTGCGACATCGGGCATCGACTCCGCGAAAATCGACTCGACGCTCACGAACATTCGCGCGACGACAGCGAACATGGCGCAGCTCACGGAAGATTTCCGCGCAACGTCAATGAAGCTCGACTCCGTAATCTCGAAAGCGAACTCAGGTACGGGATCGATAGGTCTCGCACTGAATGATCCCGGCGCATACAACGATGTGCGGCAATTGATTCAGCACATGGATTCGCTGATGGCGGACATAAAGAAGAATCCGAGGAAGTACATTAACTTGACCATCTTTTGACTTGAGAGGGCACGGAGAGCGACGTCTCGACGCTTCGCGTCGAGACTCGCTTGACGAGAGGGCGTAGAGACACGGAGAAAAACAAAATCCCTCGGGCTTTGCCCGAGGGATTTTGTTTTGCCTCAGTGTCTCTGTAAGCTCTGTCCGCCGCGAGCGCCCTTCAGGGCGCGAGCTGGCGCTCAGTGCACTCTTATTGGTTCCATCTAGTCCATACGACAATCGCCGCACAATCATTCGGGTGCGGGCTGAATTCGGGCGGAACCTGCGCCATGCCGTGATACACTTCCACCGCTTCGATCTGAAGAGGGTTCAGATCGAAGAAGTCGCGATAGCCATCGTGACTGAGAATTCCGTCGATGTACACATTCACTTTGTCACATCGCGCGAATTTCACGAGAGGAGTCGAGCCTCTGTACGTGATGCGGATGCCTGTCACCATTCGCAGCAGATCTTCTGAGCGCTGTGCGTGTCTGTCGTCGACAATCTCGCGCGTGAGAAATGTTCCGAGACCATTCGCGCGCCTGCGATAAAATCCGTCGAACTTCTGCGTCCTCGCATAACGATCGGGCTTCAGCTCCGACGAGCGCACGACCACTTTGTTCAGATCTAGTGCGACAGGCTTGAGTTTATATCGGGCTTCGGGCATCGAGCCCGGTGTCACAGATATCGGAATCGTAAGCTCGGCATATCCCAGACGTCGTACACGCAGAACAGTCTTGCCCGTGGGTACGGCGAGCAGCGCTACGCGACCATCCTCATCTGTGTTTGCGCGAAGTGAAGTGCCCACCACCTGCACTTCAGCACCAACGATCGGCTTGCCTGCAGTATCGGTGACGAACGCCACCATGATTGCAGTTTGATCCTGAAGACTTTGTGCGTGGGATGCCGCCGGTTGCGCAGCGGTGATTACTGCGGTCGCCAGGAAGGCGCGCGCAACATGCGAGAGGAACGAATACTTGCCTGCACTGGCTCTCATGCGACGCCTCGGCGTCAGGCTCCTTCTGGAATTGTAGATGTGGGACCACATTCTGGCAACGATTGCAAGCGAAATGCAACTCAGGACTGTCGCGTCTGGCGTATGCCGTGATCCGGTGGCCGTTCGCCGTTTACGGACGACGGATTACGGACGACGGCATACGCCAAACGCGATAGCGCGAGTGGCCGCTTTCAGTTCTTAACGCTTGATCCCGAGCGACACCGCAAGCGTAAGTGTGCGACCGCTCCCCGGCTCAAATGCCAGTGGCACTCCATTTACTACATCCGGATTGATAAAGGCAGACCCTATGTATCTGCGATCTGTAAGGTTTTCGATAGCGGCCCATGCACGCAGTGAGAAACTGCCGAAGCTCACACCCGAACGTGTCGAGACAGTCGCGCCGAAGATGTGATATGACGGCACTTCAACTGTATTGGCATCGTCGACAACGTAATCGCCCATTCCACGCACATTGAGCTCTATACGCAGCGGAATTCTGCCGAGTCCGGCTGCAGCGCTCGCGTTATAGAAGAGTGATGGAATTCCTGCGATGTCGTTGCCTTCGTAGTCGGCGATGCGCCCCGGCTTCCCGTAGTGAACAGAATCGACTGTGTAATCGAGATACCGGTTGCGCGATGCAGTGAGACTTCCGGTCAACACAGCATCAGAGGGTCCGAATACTGACGTGCCGATCTCGACCCCTCGGCGATCAGCCTTGCCTGCAGTGAAATAGAATCGGCCGCCGCGATACGGCACGATCTCGTTTCTTACGCGCGTGTCGTAGAGCGCGACTTCATACGACAACGCGGATACGAGCCTGCTCCCGACAGACACGAGATGTTTGGTTCCAACCTCGTACGTTGTCGAGTAGATCGGCTCGAGCAGTGGATTGAGCGCGGTGACTGTGTCCTGCCCGAAAGTCGATGCAGGATCAGTTTCGTTTCCTGCCGGAGCTTCAACGCCGCCGCCGATACCGAGATAGAAGCTGTGCGTCGGCGCGACGCGATAGTTCAAACCGACTCGCGGCGATACACGCGAGAAATCCTTCATGTCGTCGAGCTTCGGATCGAGATGACTCCGATAGTCGTAGCGAATGCGGTCCCAGCGCGCGCCGAGGTCGAGGCCAATGCGATCGCCGAACTTGAGCTGCTGCTGCGCGAATGCGCCTGTGTTGATCGCTCCCTCGCCCTTGTTGTCGCGAAGCTCAGTGCCTCGACCGTTGTTCGAAGACAATGAGTAGAACAGGATCGCTCCGTCCTGAAGCGCGCCGTCAGCGCCAATCACTGTTGTTCCTGAAACACCAGGTGTGAAGTCGTACGCTTTGCGATAGACGACATTGCCGCCGAAGTGATGCCGGTTGAAATCGCGGAACGTTCCGCGCTCCGACCTCTGCAGGTATTTCGGATTCACAAAGACCATCGTCGAGATTCCGCTCGACTCATCGAGCTCATGATCGACAGTCACACCAAGCCGCCCGAGGCGATTCCATCGACGCTCGTCGCGTGCAGCGTATGTCGAGTTCGCTGCTTTGGGATTCTCCATCGCGTCTTCGAGCGAGAGCGGACCCGGGATATGGAACAGGTCGTTCGCGGCCGCGAGGAACACCCCCAGATTTGTCGACGCACCAAGTGGTGAAGTAAGCGATGCATTCAGCAGTGCGCGGCGGCTGTCGGAATGCGCGCGATATCCCTGCTGTGATGTATTCGTGAAAGTCAGTGCAAGCGAGGCTGGTCCCAGCGGTGCACCTGCCTGCACTGCGGTGCGCAGGAATTCATAGCCGCCGGCCATCTGCGTTGCATTTATGAATGGATTTGCGACTGGACGCGCCGTGCGAATTGCAACGACGCCTCCGCCGGCATTTCCCCATAGTGCAGATGCATTTGATCTGACGACCTCGATTTCTTCTGCCGCGGCGAGATCGACGAGATCGAATGCGGTACGGCCGTCGGGCTCAGTCTCCGGTATTCCGTCGATCAGGACACGAATCCCGCGCGAAGTTCCCGCGTTCGAGCGATCGCCTGCACCGCGAGCACCAAATCCGCGGATGTTGAGACGAATGTCACTCGTCCCGTAGCGCGATTGTGCCAGAACTCCAGGAACAGCGAAGACCGCTTCATCGAGTGAATAACCGCGCTTGTCTTCGAGCTGAGCTTTCGGAATCAAAGTTACAGCAAGGGGTGTCGCGTATGTCGACGATGGACCGCTGCGAGTTGCTGTAATAGTTACCGAGGGAAGGCGTACGCGCGTGGAGTCGGCTGTCGAATCGGCCTGCGCTTCTCCGGCCACTGGGGCGAACAGGAATGACAGAGCGAGAATCTTTTTCATTAGCGGATATTTCGGCGTTTTACGTACCTGCGGCTGCAGTTCAAACTAACCATGGACCGCGCTCTCACTCGCATAGAGACACCGCGCGATGGTCGCCTATCAACACAATAGTTTTTTTCGTCGAGATCTGGGACCGGGGGCGATGAAAAAAAAACACGGGCAAAGCGCCCGTGCTTTTTTTCCCAAACGGCATTTCGTCAGAAGGCGAGCCTGAACGACAGCTGCATCTGATAGTTATTCGACGGAGTGTTCGGATTGAGCGACCACGGCGAGTCGTTGTCCTTGATTCCAGTCAGAATTCCTGTATCCACGTTGTAGTTGAACTGAGATGTGTTGAGCGGTCCTGCGGTGTGGCCAGCCGTCCTTAGCACAGCCTGGTTGTTAAATCCTGAAACAATCGGAAATTCGTTCTGTCCCCACTTTTTGTTCAACAGATTCAGGAAGTTAAAGACGTCGAGCTGGACTGTCAGCCGCTGTCCGCGAAGCTCAGGAAGCGTCTGCCGAA
>DASUXX010000454.1:0-18819 GCA_036377755.1 Gemmatimonadaceae bacterium | reverse complement strand
GAGTCGGAGAACTTTATGAGGATTAAGGACCCGTTGACTATAAGGCCTCAGGACACGTTTCCGCACATACGAAATACGACTAAATGCGGAATGAGGGCCCTCGAGGTATGAGGAACAAGGTGCGATTCGAGCCATCGTCCCTCATCCCTCGAGTGTCTTCGTCCCTCAATTAGTCGTAGTTCGTATGTGCGGCGGAGTGTCCTGAGACCTTATAGTCAACGGGTCCTTAATCCTCATACAAGTCCAGAGCATCCTTTATCCTCATGCAAGTCCTCGGATCCTCAGTCCTGAATTGAACTTGCAAAAAATGATTATGGAATCGGGCGGAAAGTATCTGTGGGCGCGGTGGATCTGGCTGCGCTGTCTGGGCCTCATCTTCCTGTCTGCTTTCTATTCGCTCGCGTTCCAGGTTCATGGGCTCATCGGTGAAGATGGAATTCTTCCCGCATCCGGATATCTGTCTCAGGTCGCCAGGTTTTTCGGTCCGGTAAAGAGCATATGGTACGCGCCTACGCTGCTTTGGATCGATGCGGGAAGCACCGCTATCACTGTGCTGCTCGTCGGCGGCTTCATTGCTTCGATTCTTCTCATCTTCAACATTGCGCCGCGAGTTGCTACTGCAGCGTGCACGATTCTCTTTCTCTCGTTCATCGCAGCGCTTCAAGACTTTTCATCATATCAGTCTGATGGAATGCTGCTCGAGGCAGGATTCCTTTCTCTGTTCTTCGCGCCTGGTGGTTTGCGGCCAGGACTTGGAACGTCAGATCCCCCGTCTGCATTCAGTCTCTTCATGCTGCGGTGGGAATGGTTCCGCATCTATTTCGAATCCGGCGTAGTCAAGCTCGCGAGTGGTGATCCGCACTGGCGGAATCTCACCGCGATGGACGACTACTATCAGAATGGTCCGCTCCCATCGTGGCTCGGCTGGTACGTGCAGCAACTGCCACACTGGTATCACGCTGGGACAGTGTTACTCACACTCTTCGTCGAGCTGATTCTCGTATGGGCCGTGTTTCTGCCTCGGCGACTTCGTCTTGCGTGCTTCGTAATCGTCAGTGCGTTGCAGATCGGGATCATCTCCACCGCGAATTACGCATTCCTCAATTATCTCGTACTCGCACTCGGCATTCTCCTCGTCGATGACGATCTATTTGCTCGCTTCCGTTTCGCCGGCATTATCGAGAACGCTCGCGAGATTCCGGTAAGGTCCGCCTTTCGGCGCCGCTTTGAAAATGTCGTGCTGGGCTTCGCTCTCTACGTCACGATCGCAGCGTTTCTGTTCGGAGGCACCGGCCTCGGCGCACCGGCAAATCTCATCGCGCCGTTCAGGATCGCTAACGCATATGGACTCTTCGCCGTAATGACGCCTGCGCGTTACGAGATCGAGTTTCAGGGAAGCAACGACGGAGTGAAGTGGACTCCCTATCAGTACCGGTACAAGCCGCAGAATATTTATGAAAGGCCGGGATTCTACGCGCCGTATCAGCCGAGGTTTGACTGGAATCTCTGGTTCGCTTCACTAGGACCGGCATCCGAGTCGCCCTGGGTAATGAACGCGCAACATCGACTACTTCAGGGAAGCCCGGATGTACTCGCGCTGTTCAGGTCCGATCCATTCAAAGGTAAGCCGCCGCGAATGGTGCGAACGATTCTCTATCAGTACTGGTTCACGACTGTTGCCGAGAAGAGAAAAACCGGCGCGTGGTGGCGGCGGCAGGCGCTTCAGCCATTCATGCCGGTAGCAGTTCGATAGACGCAGCGTAGCTTTCCACTCTCATGATGCAAGAAAAAATCGCGCGTACTCGCGGAGTGTTTTCCCCAGTCGTCACTCCATTCAAGGCCGATCTTACGCCAGATGCAGTCCGGCTTTTGCGACATTGTCGCTGGCTTCTTTCCAACGATGTCGGCCTCGCTGTTTTCGGCACCAACTCCGAAGCGAATTCGATGTCCGTCGATGAGAAAGTCGAGCTGCTCGACCGACTCATCGATGGCGGGATCGACCCCGCGCGAATGATGCCTGGCACCGGGATGAGTGCGCTCACTGATTCCGTGACGCTCACGGCTCATGCCGCACGGCGCGGATGCTCGGGAGTTCTCATGCTCCCGCCCTTCTACTATAAAGGAGTAACCGACGAGGGTTTGTTCCGAAGCTTCTCGGAAATCATTCAACGCGTTGGCGATTCGAAGCTGCGAGTGTTTCTCTACAACATTCCTCCCGTATCACAGATCCCGCTGAGCGTCGGCCTCGTCGGACGATTGATCGACGCGTATCCGGACACCGTTGTCGGAATCAAGGATTCATCGGGAGACTGGAACGTGACCAAATCGTACATAGACAACTTTGGCGATCGCGGCTTCGCTGTATTTCCAGGAAGTGAATCATTCCTGCTCCAGGGTCTTCGCAATGGAGCATCTGGATGCATCAGTGCGACGGCGAACGTACATCCGGGGCCCATCGCGCAGATGCTCGACGTGTTTGAATCCGATCAGGCAGATGCACATCAGGCGCGCTTGAACCAGATCCGCGGAATCTTTGCCCGATATCCGATGATCTCGGCGTTGAAGGCCGCGATTGCTCATTACTCCGGCGACGCCGAATGGGAAACTGTGCGCCCGCCGCTCGTCGAGCTGGATAGCGAGCAGAAGACTGCATTTCTCAAAGAGCTGAACGACGCTGGCTTTACGATGCCCGGCCTCGCTGCTTGATCGCACTCTTTGCAGCTGCTGCACTCACTGGCGCATTTCTTCTCTTCTGGGTCGAGCCCCTCTTTGCCCGGCTCGTCCTCCCGCTGCTTGGCGGCGCACCCGCAGTCTGGAATACATGTCTCATGTTTTTCCAGACGCTGTTGCTGCTCGGATATCTGTATGCGCACCTGAGCACACGGTACCTCACGGCAAAACGACAGGTAATCCTTCACATCGCCTTGCTCCTGCTCTGTCTGATCGTGATGCCAATCGCAATCCCCGGCGGATGGACACCGCCTGCATCTGGGAATGTCATTCCGTGGCTGGTTGGAACTCTCAGCGTAACGGTAGGACTTCCGTTCCTGGTTCTGTCAGCAACCGCGCCGCTGCTCCAGAAGTGGCTCGCGGGACTGGACAAACCAGTCGAGAATCCTTACGTGCTCTACGCTGCCAGCAACGCCGGGAGTTTTCTCGGACTGCTGGCATTTCCACTCCTGCTCGAGCCGGCACTTACTCTCAAGGAACAATCGCGCCTCTGGTTAGTGATCTTCCTCGTCGCGATCGCACTGCTCGGCCTGTGCGGCGCGGTTGCATGGCGACAAACCAGCACGGTTCGCACGCCAGGAGCTCGCGATACCGCCGCGAATATTTCATGGCTCGAACGACTTCGATGGATCGCTCTCGCATTCGTGCCATCGAGCCTCCTGCTGAGTGTGACGACCTACTTGAGCACCGACATCGCAGCCACCCCGCTGCTCTGGGTCATTCCGCTCTCGCTCTATCTGCTGACGTTCGTGATTGTGTTTGCGCGAAGCGGGCAGAAGCTGGCAATCGGTGCGGAGATTACACACACACTCCTGATCACCATTCTCGCGTACGTGCTTTTTCGTCACACGTCGCTTGGATTTCGCGTTGGCTACCTGTTTCATCTCGCGCTGTTTACCGTCACAGCGCTCGTGCTGCACGGAGAGCTCGCGGCGTCCCGCCCCGCACCGGCGCGACTTACCGAATACTACCTCTGGATCTCACTCGGCGGCGCACTCGGCGGAATTTTCGCTGCGATTGTGGTTCCTCTCGTTTTCAAGTCTACGCGCGATTACACGCTGATGCTTGTCGCAGGAATGCTGCTGCGCATGGCATTCAGGAACAACAAGGCGCACAATCAGCTCCCGCTCGTCGCGATCCCGGCGCTCCTGCTCGCGGCGGCAGGATTGTTCGGCAAGTCACGCGAGACGATTTTCACCGACCGATCCTTCTTCGGCATCTATCGCGTCACGCTGAACGCCGGGCCAACGCACATTCTCTATCACGGCTCAACGATCCACGGCGCGCAGTTTCTCAACAGGCCGCCCACGCCTGTGACGTATTACCATCCAAACGGGCCCGTCGGCGCTGTGTTCCGAACGCTTCAAACCGATCGCACCGCAAGAAATGTCGGAGTCGTTGGTCTCGGTACCGGGTCGATCCTGTGTTACGCGAAGGCGGGCGAGCACTGGACATTCTTCGAGATCGATGCTCACGTCGAGCGAATCGCACGCAACCCGCGATTGTTTTCCTTTCTCAGCCAGTGCGCGGCAAAACCAACCGTAGTGCTGGGCGACGCACGACTGACACTCGCGCGCGAGCCGGCTGGACGGTACTCGCTTCTTGTGCTCGATGCGTTCAGCTCCGATGCGATTCCCGTCCACCTGATGACGCGGGAAGCAATGCACCTGTACGACCAGGTGCTTGAAGAGCATGGACTATTGATGGTTCACATCAGCAATCGTCGTCTCGATCTCGAGCCGGTTGTCGGCAGGCTCGCAGATGACATCGGAATGTTTGCGATCGTTCGTGATGACGACGTTCCCAACGATCGGCAGGACAAGGACTACGAGTACAGCTCGACGTGGGTGGTCCTCTCCAAACACAAGGAAGACATCGACGCGCTGGCTGCAGACAAAAGGTGGCGCCCCTTGAGAGAAGCGCCACCTGATAAAACGTGGACCGACGATTACTCGAATATCCTTAGTGTCATCAAATGGTGAGCTAGCGGGATTTCACCGGTGCAGGAATCGGAGGCGGCAGTGAATCCGCGAATTTCCATGGGGCGGGCCCCTCTCTCGTAAGCGGAAGATTTTCCAGACGCGCTCTCTCGAGTGAAATCGGCATCGGACCGCTTTGCAGCACTGCATCGTGGAACTGTTTGTCCGTCATCTTCCCCGTTCCAACAAACTCCTTGTGGAGCGCGCGGAGCTGAAGCCCGCCGATCATGTACGCCATCTGATAAAGCGGCGAATAATCTCCGCTGAACGAGCGCCGTACTTCACCTTCTGCATTTGCGCGCTCGAAGTTCACCGTATCGACGAGGAACTCTACCGCCTGCTCGGGCGTCATCTTGCCGAGGTGGAAGCTCAGTGAGAAGATGATTCGCGCGCTCCGGTGCATTCTCCAGAAAAGAGCGCCGATACGGTCTTCGGGCGTTACCTGAAATCCGTGATCCCAGAGGAACATCTCCCAGTACAGCGACTGCCCTTCACCCCAGAATGGCGTCCAGAAATTTCCGCGATGCGCATTGTACCGGTCTGCCATGAATCCCTGCAGATGGTGGCCAGGGTTGAGCTCATGAAAAACAGTGGCGCGCGAGAAATGCGGATTGTTGCCGCGCAGACTCATCAGCTTCTCTTCCTCCGTCATATCGGCTGTCGGATATGACACAAGAATGAGATCGCCGCCCAGGAAAAATGGTGCGACGCGTTGGCGCTCGGGGGACATCATTTCCATCCGCCAATCTTCCTTTGCCAGCGGCGGGATCGTCACCCAGTCGTGCTGTTCGACAAATGCTTCAGCCTCGCGGGCAAGATCGCGAATGAGATCGGGCTGCTTGCCTGGATCGACGTAAAGGTTCTTCACCTTTTCCATCGCCGCCTTCCAGTTGTCGCCGAATCCCATCTCTCGCGATGCCTTCTTTATCTCGCTCAAGCTGAACGCATACTCACGCTCGGCGATATCGATGAGCTGCTCGGGAGTGTACGGGATCATCTCGTAGGCGAGCTCTTCATCGAGACCTTTTCTTCCAATCGGATCGCCGACTATCGGACCTGTGTTTGCGCCAGTCTGACCCTCACCTGACTTGAATCCAACGATTTTCTCGCGAATGGTGCGTGCGTACCGCGTGAGCGCATCGTCGGTCTTCTTGTATGGATCCTTCATCCACCACGTGAACACCGGATCGTACCCATCGTAATAGCGATACCAGCTCGCGAGCGATCTCTTGATCGCATCGATATCGTTAGCTGCGCGATTCGCAATAGTACGAGAGACTTTCGGCGCTGATGGAGTGGATTTCCTGCCATCGTCCTTCGGCGGCGACTCTATCAGGGCTCGCAGGCTGTCGATCTGCTTCGTTGCAGCAGCGAGTGTCGCCGCTGCAGCGCGTGGATCCACGGGTTTGAGATTGCGACGGTTATCCTGGAGCGTAAGCAGCTGATCTGCAAATGGCAGAAGCGCTTTCTCTTCATCACGCTGACCGTTGCGGCGCTCGAGCAGCGTGAGATTGTGCTTTAGATCGCGATTCAACAGGACATAGTCGACTTTGCCTTCCTGGCTCAGCTTGTCGAAATCGATCTCGCTCAGTCGCCGCAGCCATTCCTGCTGAACCTCTTTCATCCGCCGCCGGTAATCCGGAGATCCTTCTGCATCGTAGCGGCGTGATAGTCCATTCATGTCCGCGTTGTAGCGATTGACGACTGTGACCAGCTCGCTCGATGGCGTTGCAACCATCGGCACGAGATTCGGCGCGGTCGTCTGGGCAAGGCTCAGCGCAGGTGCAGAGAGCGATGCGATCGCAAGCGCACGCGCGAGCTTCATGCTGTGTTTCGTCGTCTTGTGAATCCAGCTCCATACAGCACTGCGCCGATCACGACAAAGATGAGTCCATAGAGACCGGAAGCTCCGAGCGATTCGCGAGAGTTGTAATGGAGGCCCATCCAGCCGAGGAACAGGAACATGAGCCCAAACGAGAGAAACACGACGCCGAAGCCGAGGAGCGTCATGGACAGTGTTGATCGCATTAATCCGCCTTATGTAATTGTTGCCTGGCCTGAATTCTGTCCTCGCGTGACGTGCGGAGCAAGCGCATCCGGGCCAGGTCAATGTGCGCTCATTCCCACCTGAACATCCGTGACGACAGCGCCATGCAGATGATGAAGACCAGAGCCAGCACCGACAGGTCTCCTGCGTGGTGAGCCCAGCTGTTGCCCTGCCAGATTCCGCGCAGCAGTGAGACGGCATATGTAAGGGGCATCACCATCGCGATCTTGTGAACCGTCGGAGACATTACACCAACAGGCACGAACAGTCCCGACAGTGCGAGCATCGGATACAAAATCGCGGCGCCCACGGGCTGAGCGAATCGTGCAGTGGGGACGATACTCGCGATCACGAAGCCGAGTCCGAGTATGCTCCATGTCGAGATTATCAGCGCGATGCCAAACGATATGAGCGGTACCTGTGTGCCGATCGGGTAATACCGCTTGCCTGCGAGAATTGTCAGGGCGAGTGTCACTGCTGTAAGCAACAGCTTTACGAGTACATGCGCTGTGAGAATCGTCGCGGGGCGCAGCGGTGTCGCGCGCAATCGCTTGAGAATTCCTCCCTCGCGATAGATCGCGATGATCGATACGAGCGAGAGTACTGCGTTCATCGCGATGAGAACCGCAGCGAAGACCGGCACATCGACTTTGAAGACGCTGCTCGCGGTGAACGAGCTCTCAGGGGCGATCCTGGTTCCGAATTTTCCAAGCAGCACGAAGACCAGCACGGGCATCAATACCGTACCGATTGCGCCGAGCGGCTCGCGAAAGAAGACCTTTATCTCGATCCATGTGAGATGAAGAAGACCTCGCAGCATTCAGTCGCGGATCGAGTGACCGGTCACACGCAGGAATACGTCTTCGAGATTCGGCATGACGGTTCTGAAATCCGTGACGCGCATTCCGCTCTCTGAGATGCAGCGGATTACTTCGGTTACGAGATCATCTCCAGTTCCGCGCACGGTGATCCTGCCGTCTTTCTCGATCACTTCATCGACAGTTGGAATCGCATTGAACCTCGTCGCTGCGGTTGGATCGTCAGTCGCAAGAACTACCGCACGCTCGGGACAGTGACGCTTGACCAAACTCTCGGGCGTATCCATGTCGATGATCCGGCCGCGCTCGATGATCGCAACGCGATCACACAGGCGCTCGGCCTCTTCCATGAGATGCGTCGTGAGAAACACTGTCTTTCCTCTCTCACGGATTCCGCGGACGAGCTCCCAGATAGCGCGACGCGACTGCGGATCGAGTCCGGTTGTCAGCTCGTCGAGAAAGACTACTTCGGGATCGTTGATCAATGCGAGGACAATGAAGAGTCGCTGCTTCTGTCCGCCTGACAGTGTCATGAACCAGGCGTCGCGCTTTTCCTGAAGACCGAGCTGCTCGAGAAGCTTGTCGCCGTCGGATGCCTTTCTATTGTAGAGCGTCGTCCAGAGGTGAACCGCTTCTTTCACCTTGATGCGTTTCTGGAGCTGTGCTTCCTGCAGCTGCACGCCGACTCGCTGCTGCAGCATCTGCACATCGCGGAATGGATCCAGCCCAAGGACGGAAATCCTTCCGTCGTCAGGAACGCGCAGCCCTTCGACTGCTTCCATTGTGGTAGTCTTGCCCGCACCATTGGGCCCGATGAGTCCGAATATCTCGCCATCGTAGACATCGAAGCTTACGTCTTCAACGGCTACGAAATCCTTGTACGTCTTGCGGACATTGGCGACTTGTATGACCGGGCGTGGCATCTCATAAACTTACTAACAGCACTCCGTATTCACTGCACTCCGTACTCACTGTACTCCGTACTCACTGCACTCCGTACTCACTGCACTGCTTACTGCTTACTGACTAAAAGTACGTACTAACTGCACTGCGTACTAACTGCACTCCGTACCAACTGCACTCCGTACTAACGGCACTGCTTACTGCTTACTGACTACGAGTACGTACTAACTGCACTTCGTACCCACGGTACGCAGTATTCGTCAGTAAGCAGTAAGCAGTGCCGTTGGTACGCAGTGCCGTTGGTACGTACTAATAGTCAGTAAGCAGTGAGCAGTGCAGTTAGTACGCAGTGCAGTTAGTACGCAGTGCAGTTAGTACGCAGTGCAGTTAGTACGCAGTGCCGTACGGACCCGCTGGCCGGATACGGTATGATCGGGCCGCGAGTGCGCCACCGATGAAGCCGCCGAGGTGGGCTTGCCAGCTGATTCCCATCTGGCCAGGCAGGACTCCAAAGATCAATCCACCCCACAAAACAGTCACGAGCACGCTGATCAGGATGCTCGCGGCACTCCGAGTATACCAGCCACTCAGCATGAGAAACCCGAGGTACCCGAAAACAACTCCGCTTGCCCCGACATGAACTGATCCCGCTGCGCCAAGTAGCCAGGCGCAGAGACCGGAGCCGACCATTGCGGCCGCAGTGACAGTCACGAAATGACGTGAATCACGCAGCATCACGAGCCATCCCATCAGCGCGAACGGAATGCTGTTGGCGAGGAGATGCGCAAAGCTGCCGTGAAGGAATGGCGCAAAGAGAATCCCGCGAAGTCCGATGAGATGGCGCGGAATTATCCCGAGCGCGAGCAGCGCTCCGTGCGTTGCAACCGTCGCAAAGAATGCGATCCACATCAGCGCAACAGCGCCGCCCAGGATCTTTACCTGCGACTTGAAGGTCGCGCTCATGCTGCCATTAGCGCTCGTCATTGGCTCACCGGTGTCGAGTTAAATGACACTACTCGAAAATGCTGTCTCAGGATTCAGGAACCGGGTTATCGCCCACCGCCACCGCCTCCGCCGCCTCCGCCTCCCGACGATCCACCGCCCCCGGCGCCTGAGCTCGAGCCCGGCGGAGTCGACGCTGAAGAGATCGATGAGTTGAGGCTCGATCCAATCGAACTCGTGAAGTCTCCGAGATTCGAGATCGGTCCGCGGCCGTGATACCAGTACATGCTGTTCGCCGCCTCGGCAGCTGCCGCCGCTCCGACGGCAGCTGTGAATTTCTTCGTCCACGCATCTTCGACATCGAGCGCAACAGCATAGGGGAGCAGCATCTCGTATCGCGCTGCATCGAGCACCGGTTCGTCGGGCCCCTTCATGCTCCTGAGCTCATCGCGCTCCGCTACACTCATGTAAAGCTTGAGGCCTTCGATCTCGTCGAGCAGCTGTCGTCCTTCAGGAGTCGGTGCCTTGATCAGGTATCCGAAAACCAGAAGTGAGATCAGCATGAGAACGCCAATCCCGATTATGACAGGAATGCCAAAGCCGCCCGATGCAATGAACGCGAGTCCTCCCGTTGCGATCGCGATCAGCCATGCCCATACAGCCTGCTTTGTATTTCGCTTGAAGTAGTCGGGCTGGTACAGCTTGTCGAGCGACATCTTGTGAGCGTCGCGCGCTGCCTGAACCTTCGTCGCGTTCGTGTTCTTGAGAACGAGTGAGTCGCCACTCCTGAACAGAGTGTGATAGAGAGCGTTCTGTGCGGGAGTCAGCGAGAATGGCTGAGGCGTGTCCAGTTTCTCGAGGCTCCACTCGCTCTTGAAAAACTTTTTTTCCTCCCGAATTCGAAGCCTGCCTGCGACTGCAAGTGCGAGCACGTCACCGGTGAACGAGCGCATGTCGTATCCCATCTTCTCGAGATAGCGCATGCCCGCGCCGCTGTGCCCTTCGCGGGGCTCATAGCGCGCAACGATGATTCCCTTGCGCGGATCGCGCCCGACGGCGCTCCACGCGCGATACATATAGACGAGAAGAAAGATGAATCCGGCAAGCGCGATGAGAATTCCGCGGTTGTCCTTGAGAAGCCATTTCGCGCGGTCGGCACCGGTGGGCGCAGCGATGAGCCCTTTCGGAAAAGTGACAACGATCGTGAATCCTTCATATGAGTCCAGCGGTCGAGTGACAGCGAATCGCGCAACGCCCGGCTGTACGATCTGCGCCGTGTAGTCGCTGCCTTTCGCGCCCTGCGCGCCGGTGTAGGCCTCGACGTGCATCTGGTTCACCGGCACTGGATCGGGAAGGCGGACTTCGACCGTCGCTTTCTCGATCGGAAAGATCCAGCCGGTTCCTATCGCGTTCCAGTAGAGCTCGTCGTGATCTGCGAAGAACCCGAGCTCACGCGTCGCGCGATATCTGATCGTGTACGTGTAGTCGTTCGGAACGGGGAGAAAGTCGTCGTTGCCCGTGTTGATGCGGATCCCATTGGACATGTTCTCCGTGAACCACGGCTCCATCACTCCGTTCTTCTCCACTCCTCTCACGTCGAGATCGACCTTCACGCGATTTCCAAAGCGATCGCGATAGCGAGTCGGGAAATCGCGATAGATGCCGCGCCGTATCTGATTGCCCTCGGCGTGTACGGCAACGCGCTCGGTCACGTCGACACTCGCATCCTTCCGGACTTCGACGAGCACGTCGTAAGAGAGAATTCTCTCCTGAGCCTTGAGCTGGCAGGCAAAGAGAGCAACAACAAGCATTGCAAGCCGTTTCACGACTGCAGCTCCACTTTTACCGAGTCGCGGTCTGATTCATCGGCGCTGAAGAATTCATCGGGCCGGAATCCTCCCGGCGCCGCGATGAGCATTCCCGGAAAACGCTGAATGGCCGTGTTGTAATCGCGCACCGCCCCGTTATAGAAGCGTCGCGCATACTGCAGATTGTCTTCGACCTGAACGAGATCGCGCTGAAGCTGGAGAAAATTCTGGTTTGCCTTGAGATCAGGATACGCTTCCTCGAGAGCAAGAAGCTGATTCACTCCCGCTGCAAGCGCGGCCTCGGTTTGTCCAAGCTGAGCCGGACTGCGCTGCGACATCGCCTGAGTGCGGAGCTCGGTAACCGATGTGAGCACGCTTCGCTCATACCCGGCATAGCCCTTCACCGCCGCGACGAGCTGCGGAATGAGATCGTGACGACGCTTGAGCTGAACGTCGATATCAGCCCACGCGGTCTTCACCTGGTTGCGAAGTCTTACGAGGCCGTTGAATGTGATCAACGCCCAAACAGCAAGTGCAATCAGCACGATACCGACGATCATCATTCCTACTCTCCTTGGTGTTCGGTACCTATGTAGCTAACTACTTAACGGCGCGGCGCTCTCGCGCGCTTGTAGCTTGTAGCAGCTTTAGCGCTTTGCCGTTAGCGTGCTAAAACGGAACGGCGCTCTTAGCTAGTAGCAGCAAACAGCTAAATGCGCAGTTCTGGTTCAGCACGCTAAAGGCTAGCCGCTAAAGCTGCTACGGGCTACAAGCGCGCGAGAGCGCCGCGTCGTTACCGTAGTCCTCATTGAATGATTTTGGGCGGCGATCCTGACGAAGGCTTCCCTCCTTCGGGCGCAGGAACCTTCGAATCGTCTCTCCCTTCGTCTGCCTTCTTCTCTTCATGCACTTCAGGCAGCGAGTCATCATGGATCCATCCCTGCTCCGCCGCGTGACGCGCTGCGCCGAGAGTGTCTTCCGCGAGAACAAGAGTAGAGCCAGCGGCAAGAATTTCGTCTGCAAGTTTCTGCACCGAAGCTTTCCGCTCGGCAGTCCGGTTCACGTCGCGGATATATATCGCGCGAACTTTTTCCGGGAATTCTCCTACGATCTGGCGATAGATCTCAGGATCATGCTGGCTCGTATCTCCAATCAGTATGAACTGAAGCTCAGGATACAGCTGCATCAGGTTCCTGATTGCAGCGCCCTTGTGATCCATGTGCCTGTCAGACGAAAGCGCCGAGAGATCGATGTCCCAGTCACGAAGCACGAGTGGACCCTTCGGGATCTTCTGAAGATCCATGAACTCGCTGATGATGTCGTAGATGTTCCACGGACTGCTGGACACGTAGAAGATCGGATTCTTCTCATCGCCGCCGATTCCATTTCGCAGCGCCTGGTAGAATGCGGATACTCCCGGAAATGGAAGGCGCGTGCGAGCGTTGCCGAGCATCACAGTGCGCGCCGCTTGCAGAAAGCTGGTGACGCGCGACTGAATCACTGTATCGTCGATGTCACTTATGACAGCGAACTTCGCACTCGAGGGTGGAACGAGAATCTCGCCACTGGACTTGATCGTTTCTTCAGCGGCACCGGGATGGAGAAGATCGACATGATAATCCTCCCATTCTCCGTGCTTTGATTCCTGAGCCTCGACCCAGCCGCTGAAAAAGCCTTCATCGTCGGCTTTGTATTGGAGGATGGTGCCTGCGTACCGCGCGCGAACCTGCGCGAAAGCGAGCGGATCACTGTCAGCGCGCCGGTATGTGTTGATCAGATTCCTGAGAGACGAATCTCCAATCGCACTCGGTCCCACATTCGATTTCTCGACGACCCGGCCATGTATGTGGGCGCGCGTCGCGTTCCCGTATCCACGGTACGCGATCACCTCGAAAGGATCGTCGTCAAATGCACTGCGGATTGTTTTCGCCGCTGTCTTGATATCCGATCCAAGCTCGCCAAGTATGGAGCCTATCTGCGACTTGATGTCTCCGGGATCCATTACTCGTGCTCGGTAAGCGTTCCGGGAATCACAGACTTCGGTCCGAACTTCGCTCGCACACGATCGACGGTCTTCGCGAGAACCCTGTCCCTCTCCGTCTCGAGATTGTTTTCCGATTTCGCAGCGAACAGCGCGAGCTGATCTGCATCCGGATCTGTTGACAGTGAGGACACCGCAACACCCAGAAGCCGTGCAGGCACATGACGCGCTGACCTGAGCTTGGCGAGCAATTCACGGGCAACCTGCAGCAATACTCGATCAGACACGACCGGATACGTGAGGGTTCGCCGCGCCGACCGCGTGCGAAAGTCCATGTCGCGAATGCGAACGGTTATCGTGCGCGCGGCGAGACCGTCGCTGCGCAGATCGAATGCAGCTCTCGTGACGAGCGCAACGAGCTCACGCTCGAGCTCACGGTCGTCATCGATGTCTCTTGGAAACGTTTCATCGCGGCTGATGCTTTTTGCATCTCCGCCGGGATCGACTTCCGAATCGTTGATTCCTTGCACTCGTTCCCACAGCCACTCCGCTTCCCGCTTTCCAAACCAGCTTTGAAGCGTCGGCACGTTGTACTGAAGCACATCAGGAACCGTAACCATTCCTAGCGCAGCGAGCCGCTCCTGGAACTTCGGTCCGATCAACGGAATCTCGGCGAGAGTGAAAGTCTTCAGAAACTCTGCTTCATTTCCCGGCGGCACGATGTGCACTCCATTCGCGCCTGATCCCGGTTTTGGCTTGGCACGCTCGACGGCCATCTTTGCGACGAGCTTGTTCGTTCCGCCTCCAATGGAGATGGAGAGATTGGTCTCCTTCTTCACTGCGTCGCGAATTCTGTGTGCGGTATTCTCCAGCGGCTCATTGCGATACACACCTTCAGTGCCGCCAAGGTCGAGATACCATTCATCGATGCTCGCGCCTTCTACGAGAGGTGAATAGTGCTCGAGCACTTCGCGAATCTCGTGGCTCTTCACTGAGCACGCTTTTCGAGGAACCGGGACACACATTGCGCTGGGACACAATCGCAATGCACGTGCGATAGGCATCGCGGATCGCACACCGTATTTGCGAGTCTCATACGATGCTGAGCAGACCACGCCGCGGCTTTCCGCTGTTCCTCCAACAATGAGCAGATCAGCCTTCCCCGCCCCTTCGGGATCGATCATGCGCGCGACTGCTACGTAGAACGCATCAGCATCAGCTAGAAAGATTCTGCGGGGAGAGGTCATCCTTGTACAATAGTATGGTTCGCCGTCGCGTTGGCGTTGGCCGTGATCAGTCCGCCGTTCTCCGTTCACGGACTACGGCGAACGGACGACGGCATACGCCAGACGCGATGGCTAAGTCATAGAGCGTCAGTAATTACATCGAGTCGCTGAACGAGGCGCGGATCACCCACTTTCTCCGCAACAGCAGGAAACTCGGGCGTATATCCAGTCCAGCGAATCTCGTCGACCTTTTTGAAAAGCGGCGCATCGGTCCTCAAAGTCGCGAGGGTCTTGAACAAGAGCGCCTCTTCTTTCCTATCGCCAAGTACAGACGCCGGAAAATCCTCGATATGTCCGTGAGTCTCGATCATCCGTACCGCCGTTTTGGGCCCGCATCCCTGGATTCCCGGATACCCGTCGGCTGAATCACCAACGAGTGCCAGATAGTCCGCAATAAAAGCAGGATCAACCCCGAACTTCGCTTTGACGGCTGCTTCGTCGCGGATCGCTCCGCTCTTACGATCGACCTGCACGATGCGATCGCCCACAACGCATTGCGCGAGGTCCTTGTCGGGGGTCCAGATGCTGACCTTTTCGACGCGCTTGTCCTTCCCCGCGAGATGCGCTGCTGACGCGAGCGCATCATCGGCTTCGAGCTCGACCATTGCCCAGGTTGCGACACCCATGGCAACGAGTGATTCCTCGAGAGGAATGAACTGCCTGTACAATGCCGGCTCTATTCCCTCACCAGTCTTGTAACCCGCCCACAGATCATTGCGGAACGATTCGACGACATGATCAGTCGCAACACCGAGGTGGGTCGCGCCTGTCTCGAGCATCTGCACGACTGTTCGAAGTACGCCGAGTACGGCGCCATAGGGCGCGTCAGTCTTGCTGAACCGACGGAGCCCGTAAAAGTGCCGGAACAGCTCGTACGTTCCGTCGATCAGGTGGACGATCATCTGAGGTCTTCGCGAAGATTGCGGAAGGTGATCGAGTAGCGAAGCGAAGCGACCCCGGGAATGCTGTGCTCCCAGTCCGTTCTCGATTCACCGCGCAGAAGATACACCGATCTGGGCTCCGCGATTATCGAACGCCTCTCCCATTTCTTTCCGTGCTGCCTTCGAAACCGAAACGTGCACGCGGAAAGAAGTGAGATGCCGATTACGTCTCCAAATACAGCCTTGTCCTTGTGCCAGCCAATCGCTGCACCTTCGCTGTATTCGGTGACGAGCACATGCTGAAGGTCAAACGGTTTTATCTCCGCAAAGACTGCAGCTTTTTCACGTGCAGGAAACAGAAACGGCGGAATGTCGTTGGCCTTGATCAGCTCGCGTTCACTGAAATCGTATTTCCATCCAAACGAAACGACACGGCGTTTTCCCGTGAACCCGTGAAATTCGAATTCGCGGAACGGCAGCTCGCGGATGTTCGAAATCAATTCCTCTTCTTCCCGGGCTGAGAAAAGCTCGCGTTGATACTTGAAGCCACGCGGCAGGTCGTCGTCTTCCTGCGCGAACATTCCGAGCTGATCACTCATCCTTCCGCCAGCGTGCTGTCAACAGGCAGCGCTTCCACATCCTCAAAATCCGCGGGCTGAGCGCGCAGCACGAACGCCGGCAGGGTTGTGTTGACGACCGTATATAGAACGAGAGCACCAGCGAGCTGCGGCGATAGACCGAACCGCTCGATGAGGATGCCGTCGATGACCAGCGTGAAAACAAGAGTCGGCACCATCGCGCTCGCGACCTTCCGCGAATCTGCAAACCGCTCGCCGAGTGCGAGTCGGCGATGCAGCCCGATGAGCCCTACCCGCACCGGAACTACTACTGCGACTAGCAGCAGTCCCATGAGAATAGCGCCGGTACCGAGATGCTCGGAATGAATCTCGGTCCCCGCATGAAAGAAGTAAAATGGAATGAACACTGATCCGAATGCTTCGAGTGCATCGATCATCTTCTCTGATGACATCGCAGGGTGACTGCCCCTGAATCGCTGCGCAGCCACACCAACGAGAAATGCGCCAACGAGGTAATACACTCCCAGCAGTCTCGTCGCGTACGCGCACGCAACCGCGACCATGAGTAGAAATGCGAATTCCGATCGCGGAGCATAAGGCGCAACAAGTGTTGCGAATCCGCGAAATGCAATCGGGATCACAACGACAATTCCAGCCATCGCGACAATCGCAAGCAGCAGGTGCTGAGCCGAGGTCGATTGAAGAACAAAGAACAGCGCAGCAAGCGCAATCAGCTCCGACCCGATTGCGTATGTCCTGACACTCTTCTGCTCCGCAGCATTCAACCCGAAGCTCTTGAGCGTCGAGAGAATGAATCCCGTCGATGGCGTGACGAGCGCGAGTGAGATGAGCGCTGCTGCACGGGGCGGAACATCGAGTGCAATTGCCGCGATTATTCCGGTGGCGATCGCCAGCCCTGCCCAGATTGCGGCGTGAAGCAGAAGTGGCTTCAGGTTGCTGCGAAGCTCGCGACCCTCGATTTCCAGACCTGCGAACAGGAACAGCGACACGATGCCCAGTGTCGATAGCAGCGACAACGTCAGATCATGCTCGAACCATCCAAGCGCGGTTGCACCCGCACCCATCACGAGCGCGGTAATCGCTCCCGGAATTCTTATGCGCTGAAGAACCTTTGGAATCAGGAACAGCGCAAACAGAAGCGCGATCAATCCAACCTGACTCGGGATTTTTTCCGCCGGCGGCGGCGTGGACTGCTCAGGTGAGGTGAGCGCGCTGATTATCGGTGCATTGCGAATTGAGTCAGCCAGCGCATTCGCTCGCGCATTGGCCTCATCGTTTGCCCTTTGCATCAGCTGGAGCTCGCGATCATACAGGGCGTTCATTTCCTGATAACGGCCAGTGCGGCTGTAACTCTCGCCTAGTACGAGCAAGGCCTGCCTGCGCTCGGATGTATCGAGCATGGCAGCGCCCGAATCGACAACAGGGCGCAGAAATGTTACTGCATCCCGCGAACTGCCTCGCCATCCTGCCGAGATTCCGCGGTAGAAACGGATACGAGGTGTGTCGGCCCCATTCCATCGACTCAATGCGGCAGCAAGCCCGACAGTATCGCGCGCTTCATACAGCGAATCGATTTCAATCATTCGCCCCTGAAGTGCACTCACTCCAATTGCTGTCGATGTTCCGGCAGCCTGTGTGAGAGCCAGAGCCAGGCTCAAGAGCGCGACGAGACCGGTCACAGTCTAGACGACTGTACGGAGTGAGCTTGCGCGACCCTGCAGTACATCCTTCTCGCGCACATTCAACGTCAATGATGCTGCCCGCTCGAATTCCTTTATCGCCTCGTCGTTACGCCCCAGCTTTGCAAGCAGGTCGCCGCGAACACTCGGCAAAAGATGATACGATTTGAGCGATGGCTCCGACTGCAGTGCATCGACAATAGCGAGACCCTCAGCGGGCCCGTACGCCATCGATACAGCAACTGCGCGATTCAGCTCGATCACCGGCGAAGGAACTTTCTCTTCGAGAATCTCATAGAGCCGTGCAATCTCCATCCATTCGGTTTCCTCCGCCGTGCGCGCCCTGGCGTGACACGCTGCGATTGCAGCCTGCAGCGTGTACAGACCTTCCTCACCGCCGAGCTCGATAGCGCGCGAGAGTCCTGAGAGTCCGCGATTGATCAAAAGCCGGTCCCACCGGGCTCGATCCTGATCGAGCAGAAGTATTGCCTCGCCATTGGAGCCGGTACGGGCGCGTGATCGCGATGCCTGAATTTCCATCAATGCGAGCAATCCATGAACTTCCGGCTCATCCGGAGCAAGGGATGCGAGAACGCGGCCGAGCCGCATCGCCTCCTCGCAAAGAGTGGGTCGCATCCAGTCGTCACCGGAAGTTGCCGAATACCCTTCGTTGAAAATCAGATAAACAACCTCGAGCACCGATGCGAGCCGGTCGGCGCGATCATCTCCGCGCGGAACTTCGAAGGGCACTTTTGCATCGGAAAGAGTTTTCTTCGCGCGAACTATCCGTTGCGCAATCGTCGCCTCTCCTGCGAGAAATGCGCGCGCAATCTCAGCTGTGGTCAGTCCACCGAGCAGGCGAAGGGTGAGCGCAACGCGGGATTCAGTCGATAGAACCGGGTGACAGGTCATGAACACAAGGCGGAGAAGGTCATCTCCGATGTCATCGTCGATCGCTTCGACGAGTGTGTCGGCCACGTCATCCCGTTCGCTTTCAATCGCCGGCGCAATCTCCGAATGCTTTCGGTCCACCATCCTGCCGCGCCTGATCGAATCGATTGCGCGATGCTTTGCAGTGCCCATGAGCCAGGCGGCGGGATTGTCGGGAACCCCTGATTGCGGCCACTTTTCCAGCGCAATGACCAGGGCATCGCTTGCGAGATCCT
>DASUXX010000453.1:0-7135 GCA_036377755.1 Gemmatimonadaceae bacterium | reverse complement strand
GGGCCGCTCGGAAGTCACGCGCGATTTCCCCAACTTCTCGATTACGACGCCGACGCTTTCGCTCGGTGAGCGTTTCGACTGGACTCCCTCGCTGCGAGTTTCGAATCGTGAGCAGCTCAAGGTTCCGCGCAACGGAGAGTTCGCTTATCGCTATAACACCGTGGGCGCTACGCTCGACAGCACGCGGCTCAATTCGAATTCACGCAGCACTACCCTCGATTTTGGTACGCCGTTCAAGATTTTCGGGTTCTCGATTCCGCTCAACCTCACCGTTGCCGATGCGGAGAACAACACGCCCGTCCGCATCCAGGTTGTGGATTCACTGAATCCGGAAGTTCGCAACGATCGCATCTTTGCAAAGACGTTCCGCACAACTGTGGATTGGTCGACCGGATTCAGTCTTCCCCAGCTGTTGCCGACGACACTCAAGCTCGCGCCGCAGGTCAGCATCGAAAATGTCGGAGGTGGACCGTACTGGATACGAACGGAGCAGTCAGGGGGCAAATACGTTCACACATCGAAGCGGCTCAGCTATGGCGCAACGATGTCACCGACCATTTACGGGTTGTTCCCCGGTGTCGGCCCGGTCGAGCGGCTGCGTCACACGATCACGACTTCAGTGAACTACAGGTACGCGCCGGCAACGGAAGTGAGCCGGGAGTATCTGCGGGCAACCAATACGAATCCAATCGGATATCTCGGCGATCTCGCAGCGAACAACGTCACGCTCTCGCTGTCTCAGGTTCTCGAGGCGAAGCTGAAGCCGAAGGATTCCGTTACGGAAGGGAAGAAGGTCAAGCTGCTCGGTGTGAATTTCACTCCGCTCTCGTACGACTTCGAGAGAAAGAAGAAAACGGGACAGGGATTCACCACCGATGATTTCGGCATGAGCTTCAATTCGGATCTGCTTCCGGGATTCACTGCTGACATGCACTGGTCACTGTTCCAGGGAAGCGTCCTCAGCGACACGTCGAAGTTCAAGCCCTTCCGGACGTCGATCAACGCGTCGTTCAGCGTCAACGGCAACTCCGGAATCTTTGGTGCGCTGACGCGACTTCTTGGACGCGCGGTACCGACAAGCAATCCGCAGGTCGAGCGATTGAACGCCGGTCCAACAGACGCGCTCGAAAATCGTGTTGCGTCGACGCCGATCGCCGGCGTGACCGGCCGCAATCGCCAGTACAACCTGCCGCAGACGCAGGGATGGCAGGCGTCGTTCGTATTCTCGTCCACACGCCAGCGTCCGCCTGTCGGCGACGGCCAGGTTGTGACGGTCGATCCGCTCGAATACTGCCAGCAGTTCCAGACAGGGCCGCAGGCCAACCCGTTCAATTATCAAACCTGCGTCGATCAGCAGTCGGTGAATCCTGTCGGGCCCGATCCAATTGGAAGTCTGACACCCGGTGGGCCCTTCATCAGGATTCCCGCGCGCGAGACTCTTGGGATGAACACGGCTTTCCACATCACGCCGAAATGGTCTGCGACGTGGGGCACGCTGTACGATTTCCAGAGCCAGGGCTTTGCGAGTCACTCCGTGACGCTTCAGCGCGAGCTGCACGACTGGCGCGCGATATTCGCATTCACCCGCGCTCCAAACGGAAATTTCGCATTCAACTTCTTCATTGCGCTGAACGCGCAGCCTGACCTGAAATTCCAGTTCGACCGGCAGACATACCGGCAATCAGGCCAGTAAAAGGAGTGCGGGCAGAGTAAATTTCCCCGCACATGCAAAGCGTTCTTCATCTGACAAACGGCGACTCTGCCGTGAACGGGATGCGTTTGGGTGGGATCACCGGCGAAATTATTCCCTGGCGTGATGTGCTCCACGAAGGCCCTGTCCCTTCATTGATTCCGCTGCACGAGCTTAGCGATGTGCGGGCACGCTGGCTCGCTTCGCAGGGCCTTGGCAACATCGATGAGATTTCGGGACAGTTTCAGGAGCGCGATGATTTTCTTCGCCGCTACGGTGACTACGATGAAGTTGTTCTGTGGTTTGAATGGGACCTCTACGATCAGCTTCAGCTCATCCAGATTCTGGATTTTCTTGCTGATTCCAGTGAGGAAGAGCGCAGCGAGACGCATACTTCACTTTCCATCGTGAGCTTCGAGGGCTACCTCGGCTCACTTGCTCCGGAGCGATTCAGCGATCTCTTCGAGAATCGCTCGAAGATCTCAGACGAAATGCTTCAGGCGGGCCGACGCGCGTGGAATGCGTTTCGGTCTAGCGATCCGCGTGATTTGGAAAAAAACGCTCGCGCCGGGAATCCTCAGCTCGAGTTTCTCGACCTCACATTGTGGCGCCATCTCGAAGAGCTGCCATCGACACGCAACGGACTTTCAAGATCTGAATCGCAGATTCTCGAAGCTGTGTCACAGGGCCCGCTTGTATTTCACGAGATCTTCAAGCGCGTTGCAAATCGCGAGGAGAGAATTTTCTGTGGCGATGCGATCATGGCGCTTTACATCGAGCGCATGAGCCTCACCGGCGAGCCCCTTATTCTCTATACGTCTGGCGACAAAGTCGACGCACCGCGTACCGAAGAGGATTCACGCGCTTTCCGTAACGCCGAGATGGGCTTGACTGCCGCGGGGCGTGAGGTGCTGAGCTGCGATCGTGACTGGATCTCGATGGGAGGGAGTGACCGCTGGCTTGGCGGCGCACATCTCGAAGGAGTGAGCGCGGAGTGGCGATGGGATCCTGACGGGCGAACGGTAGTTGCTGCGTCGTGAGCACGAAGATGCCGAATGAATCAACAATCGTAGTCGACGGCGATACGCTGTCGATCGAGTCGGTATACCGAGTTGCGGTGCGCGGTGTCGAAGCAACTCTGGCAGATGCTGCGCGTGAGCGGATGCTGTCCACGCGCCGCGTGGTGCAGGGGATTGTCGAGCGCAACGAGGTCGTCTACGGCGTAACTACCGGCTTTGGAAAATTGTCCGAGGTTGCGATTCCCCCGGACAGGCTTGCACAGCTGCAGGCGAATCTGGTGCGCAGTCACGCAGCCGGCGTTGGTCCGATGCTGCCCGCTCGAGAAGTTCGCGCGATGATGCTGCTCAGGGCCAACGTTCTCGCGAAAGGATTTTCGGGTGGGCGGCCGGAGCTTGTCGACCGATTGCTCGCAATGCTCAAGCTTGGAATACATCCGCCGATTCATGAGCAGGGAAGCGTAGGCGCGAGTGGAGATCTGGCTCCTCTCGCTGCGCTTGGCCTTGCGATCATTGGTGAGGGCCAGCTAATCGATGAACCCGGTGCTGTTCGAAGCGCGGCAGAAGTTCTCGAGGAGAAAAAGCTCGAGCCGATTTCCCTCGAGCCCAAGGAAGGCATCACTCTGATCAACGGAACTCAGGCGCATACTGCGATCGCCGCGCTTGCAGTTCACGACGCGTTTACGTTATGGCATGCGGCCCACGTCGCGGGTGCGATGTCACTCGAAGCGCTGATGGGGACGCCGGTCGCGTTCGACGCGCGCATTCACGATGCTCGCGGACAATCAGGACAATCGAAATCGGCAGCCCTCCTGCGTGATCTGCTCGAGGAGAGCGAGATCAGGGAATCCCACCGATATGGGGATCCCAGAGTGCAGGATCCCTATTGTCTCCGCTGCATGCCGCAGGTGCACGGACCCGTTCGCGATGCGCTCGAGTGGATCGCGGGGGTTGTCACTCGCGAGCTGAACGCAGCGACAGACAATCCGCTCGTATTCGCGAACGGCGAGACCTTGAGCGGCGGCAATTTCCACGGGCAGGCAGTCGGCCTCGCGCTCGACATGCTTGCGATCGTCATGACCAACCTTGCAACGATTGCGGAGCGGCGCATCGACCGGCTCGTGCATCCTGATTTCAATCAGGGTCTGCCCCCATTCCTCGTGAAGGATGCAGGAGTGAATTCAGGTTTCATGATGGCGCAGGTCACTGCCGCTGCTCTCGCCAGCGAGTGCAAGGTGCTCTCTCATCCGGCAACGGTCGATACAATTCCGACTGATGGAAATCGCGAGGATGTCGTGCCGATGTCGATGGGCGCGGCATGGAAAGCGCGGCGGGTGATCGACAACGTGCGAAACATTCTTGCCATCGAGCTTATGTGCGCCGCGCAGGGACTCGACTATCGGTTGCCGCTCAAACCGGGTCGCGGCGCGCTTGCGGGCCATTCACGTGTTCGCGAGCTCGTAAGCCCTCTCGACGCCGACCGTGTTCTCACCCCTGACATCGAGATTCTGTCGAGCGCAATCGCGCAGGGAAAGTTTTCAGGAGCAGTGAATGACTGACGTTGTTGCAAAGGTAGCGATCGCTGCTTCGCCATCGAATCGAGGTCTGGTGCGGGCTCCGCACGGCTCGCGGATTTCGTGCAAGGGATGGCAGCAGGAAGCAGCGCTCAGAATGCTGATGAACAATCTCGATCCCGATGTTGCAGAACGGCCGGATGATCTCGTCGTGTACGGCGGAACCGGAAAGGCAGCACGGAGCTGGGACGCATTCGACAAGATCGTCGAGACACTGCGACGGCTCGAGAACGACGAGACACTCCTGATTCAGAGTGGCAAACCCGTCGGGGTATTTAAAACGCATGCATCAGCGCCGCGCGTTCTTCTCGCGAACAGCAATCTCGTCGGACGCTGGGCCAACTGGGATTACTTTCGTGAGCTCGAGCGAAAGGGCCTGATCATGTACGGCCAGATGACTGCGGGCTCGTGGATCTACATCGGCTCACAGGGAATCGTGCAGGGCACCTATGAGACTTTCGGTGCAGTTGCACGGACTCATTTCGACGGATCGCTCAACGGGAGATTCGTTCTCACATCGGGACTTGGCGGAATGGGAGGCGCGCAGCCCCTCGCTGCAACGATGAACGGCGCGGCGATTCTCGCGATCGAAGTTGACGAAGCGAGAATCGACAAGCGTCTCGCAACGAAGTATCTCGATAGAAAAACATCGGATCTCGATGAAGCTCTGGCATGGATCAACCAGGCCACGTCGAGGGGCGAGGCACTTTCCGTCGGGTTGCTCGGGAACGCAGCGGACATTCTGCCGTCGCTTGTGCACCGTGGAGTGACGCCCGATGTATTGACTGATCAAACGAGCGCCCACGACATGCTGAACGGTTACGTGCCGAACGGCATGCCTCTCAATGAGGCGCTCGCGCTTCGCGCAGCAGATCCAAAGCGGTACGTGGAGCTCTCGACTGCGAGCGCAGTCGTTCATGTCGAGGCAATGCTCGAGCTTCAGAAGCGCGGCGCGATTTCGTTCGACTACGGCAACAACATTCGCACAGTGGCCTACGATGCCGGAACGAAAAACGCGTTCGACATTCCGGGTTTCGTCCCTGAATACGTGAGACCGCTTTTCTGCGAGGGCAAGGGTCCATTCAGGTGGGTCGCTCTGTCGGGCGATCCGAAAGACATCGCTCGAACCGATGACCTCGTGCTCGAGCTCTTTCCGCACGACGATCATCTCAAGCGATGGATCACGCTCGCGCGTGAGAAGATTGCATTTCAGGGATTACCTGCGCGCATCTGCTGGCTCGGTCAGGGCGAGCGTGCGCGCTTTGGTGTCGCGCTCAATGATCTCGTTGCATCAGGCGAGATTTCCGCGCCAATTGTCATTGGCCGGGATCATCTCGATACCGGAAGCGTCGCATCGCCATTTCGCGAGACCGAGGGAATGCGAGATGGCAGCGATGCGATAGCCGACTGGGCCATTCTCAATGCGCTCCTGAATGTCGCAGGGGGCGCGTCGTGGGTTTCATTCCATCATGGCGGCGGCGTCGGTATAGGAAACTCGCTGCATGCAGGGCAGGTGATCGTCGCCGATGGAACGCCTGAGATGCGCGCGCGGCTGGAGCGTGTGCTCACCAACGATCCTGGCATCGGCGTCGCGCGTCATGCAGATGCCGGATATGAAACCGCTGTCGCAGCTGCTGCCGCGCACGGCATTGACCTCCCCATGCTCCAGTAATGCTATCAAGCAAGTTCCATCCCTGGCACGTTCCTGTCTTTCTCGCGAAGTACGCCTATCTGTCAGTCGTCAGGAAGCCGGTGCTCGTTCACTTCGAAGTGACGATGCGATGCAATGCGCGCTGCGGCTTCTGCGATTACTGGAAGACTGATCCGAAAGCGAAAGCGCATGAGCTCAAGAGCTTTGTCGACGCCGCCCGCTATTTCAATCCGATGATGATCACGTATACAGGTGGTGAGCCGACATTGCGGCGTGATCTCGAGGATATCGTTTCCGCAGTCGATCGCGCGGTGAAAGTGCAGTATTCAACGATCATCACGCATGGCGGCATGCTGACTCCCGAGCGCGCAAAGTCGCTCTGGGATGCCGGCATCCACCAGTTCAACATCTCGCTCGACTATCTCGACGATCGGCACGACAAGGCGCGCGGTATTCCGGGGCTCACCAGAAAAATCTTCGATACCATTCCGAAGATGCGCGAGCTGGGTGTGAATGCAATCCGGTTCAATACAGTCATCCGCGATTCCAATCTCGACCAGCTCATGGCCATCGTGCTGCGCGCGAGAGAGATGGGCGTTGCCGTGAATTTCAGCTCTTACACCGATTCCAAGAACGGCAACCGGGACGATCTCATCGAGCGGGACAGGATTCGCGATCTCGAGGATGCGATTGCGGAGCTGCTTGCATTCAAGAAGAAGAATCGCGGCGTAATCACCAACTCGGATTACTACCTCGAGCAGATTCCGCGATATGTGCGCGGTGAAATCACCGAGCCGTGCAGGTCGGGAATCCGCACGATTCACATCGATCCGACAGGTCACGTAAAGAGGTGTCCTGACTTCAAGCCGGATTTCCATTGGAAGGAATTCAGGAAATACGAGCCGATCGAGTGCAACGCGTGCTTTTACGCGTGCCGTGGTGAAGCGCAGGCGCCGATTCGCCTGTCGAGAGTGCGCGATGTAATGGCAACACCGTTCACGTGACATCTCTCGTCTTTGTAAATGCAGCGCAGGTCGTAACCTGCGCTGGTCCGGGCCGCGCTCGTCGAGGCAAAGAGGCAGCAAATGCCGCAGTGATCGAGAATGCTGCAGTTGCCGTGAAGGATGACACAATCATTGCTGTTGGCCCTCATGAGAAAGTCATGAGGCAATCTGGCGATGCAGAACAAGTCGACTGTCGCGGC